>CALGLY010000355.1 GCA_937959095.1 uncultured Saprospiraceae bacterium | reverse complement strand
CGATAGGTTCGTAGAAATTTTTGCCATAAATGGTCACTATATCGCCTGTTGAAGCAGATTCGGGTTCAATACGAAAAACTTCAGGTGGGTCGAGGGTGACGCGAAATTGAGTAGTTGCGCTGCCGCCTGCGGTGGTCATCACGACTTCATGTTCGCCGAGTGGAACATTGGTAGGGATGCGAAGTAGCAAAGCATTGTCCGCATTATAAGCCGTATTAAAATTGATAATCTGACCGCTAAAGGTGATAGTTTCAATATTACCTAAATGCTGTCCTGTTACCGTCACAAGGATTTCGGCAGGACCGAACACAGGTTCTATCTCTTCTATAATAGGAGGTGGCGCATCTTCTTTGCAAGCAAAGACCGCGATAAATAGTAATATATAGAAAGGTGTAAATTTCATTTTGCAATAAATTTAATCGCCCGTCGACTTGTGTTAATACCCCGGATTTTGTTTCAGTTTTGGATTGATTTCCAGTTCTGCAAGTGGAATAGGGAACAGTAGATTATGATTGTCCAAATTTTTCCCGTGCAAACTCAGTATTTCTACCGTTTTGCCAGAGCGCAATAAATCGAACCAACGATGTCCTTCAAAAGCAAACTCTACGCGACGTTCTTGAAAAATGGCATCACGGTCTATCTGATTGAGTGCTTCAAGTCCAGCCCGAATTCGTACTTGATTGAAAGCTGCTAAGGCTTCCGAGTCGCTTGTGATACCGCCTTTTATTTCCATAATCGCCTCGGCATAAGTCAAGAGTACATCCGAATAGCGGAGCAAATGTGAATTCTGTGGCGTACTCATAAAGCAAATGTTTTGCCCCGCGCCCACTACATATTTTTTGATATTCACACCCGTTGCCGAAGCTCCAGTCGAGGGATAAGTATAGCCACCATCATCAGGGTTTATCGTTGGATAAAAATTGCCTGGCGACATGATGGAAGGTGCTTTTCGCAGATCTCCTGCTTCAAAAGCATCTGATATAGTCGTATTTGGATTCGATTGCTGTGGACTAGTCGGCACTTGCGAACCCCAACCATCGCGGTCTTTGGTGATGCCTTCGCCCCAGGGAGCAAAAAAGGCTTGGAGGGCATTCCCCGTTCCAAAAGCACCGCAGCCCGTAAATTGTATCTGAAAAATAGATTCGGCATTATTATCACTGGTGGCGAGTTCAAAATTGTCACCATAATCTTCCATCAAGCGATATACGCCTAAGTCTATCACTTGCTGTGCCATATCACGCGCTTCCAAATATTCGCGGAGCGTGAGGTGTACTTTGGATAAATAAGCCAAAGCCGCGCCTTTAGTCGCGCGTCCGATAGCTGAACCTGTGCGTATAGGAGCTAAGTGTTCTGCTGCAAAAGTCAAATCTTCTTTTATCAGATCATAGACTTCTCGTGTGCTTGCTCTTGGATAGAGCAAATCTTGGTCGAAAGTTGGAGGAATCGTGATAAGTGGAACACCTCCGTAAATCCGTACTAAATCAAAGTAAGCAATCGCCCGTAGGCATTTTGCCTCGGCGGTGAATAGGTCTTTTTTTGCCTCGGCAATATCCATTTGCGCCACCTTTTCTATTACAATATTAGAAAGTGTTATTTGCTGATAATGGATTGCCCAATAGTTTCCAACTGGCGCATTATCGGAGGTGACGGTAAAATTATCTATGGGTGTAAAATCAGGATCCGTACCGCCTGCTTGGGTATTGTCGGACGGAATTTCTGTAATTTGCCAGCCTTTATTATTCCAATCTTCGTGCATCATGGATGTATAAATCGCGATTATGGCCAGTTCCGCGTCTGCTTCGCTTTGGTAGAAGGTATCCGTTGTAAGCTGGTCGAGTGGCTGTTTGTCCAATAGATCAGAACAGCCAAAACAACCAGCTAGAAGTACGAGTATTAGTATATTATAGATTTTTTGCATTTGAGTTGCGTTTTATCTTTTTAAATTTTAAATGCTCGTGAGGACATACTGTCCGATACGCTTTTTCTACAAATTTCTGATTTGTAAAAACTCATACGTACAGATCAGAAATTTGTAAAAGGTCGGTGACGGATTGCAAATCCGCACTAGTGCATTGTCAAGTATGAAATGGTGGGTAGCTTGCGCGTGTTTTTTCGCTAATCTAGGCGCAAAATTTGGAACATAACGGGTTATGAAGCCGAATTTTGTAACGAAGAGTAGCGGAAAAAGACCGACCAATGATTACCCCTCATTTCATACTTGACAAAACACTAGATGCATATTATTTTTTGCGAAAACCCCTAAGCAAAACAAATAATTATGGCTTACTTGCAACTTACTTTTATACTTATGTTAAGTATGAACCTAACCACTTATGCCCAAAATCTACCGCTCGAAGATTGTACCGCAGAATTTAAAAATGAAGGTATCTTAAATGCTAATTCCATTCGTGCTTCTTTCTATGCAACTGCTTCTTTTTTTCATAAACCAAGTGCTTCAGACCCTGCATTTTTCCCTAATTATGTAGCAGGTGCAGAAAATCCTGCGAGTATTTATGCAGCAGGTTTATGGTTAGGTGCCACCGACCTAAATGGCAATCTCTTAATGGCTACAAGTACCTACGGTCCTGCTACTGGCAAAATGGATTTTTGGGGTGGTCCAATGCTTCCTGAGCTAGGTCTGCCTTGGGGAAGTGGCGATGATTGCCATTTGTTTGATAAAGTTTGGAAAGTGAAAGGCTATGAGATAATAAGTCTACTCGATGATTTTGAAGACAATGGACAAATTGATGATGAACTACCCGAAGGTATAAAGAGTTGGCCGAGCACAGGAAATGCTTTCTTCGAAGAGGCAAACGGTTTTGTCTTACCCAATTTGGAGTTTGCGCCTTTCTTTGACCGTAATGAAAATGGAATTTATGAGCCTATGAATGGCGAATATCCGATTATAGGCGACGATTTAGCCAATGTAATCCCTGATGAATTGCTATGGTCTGTATTTAATGATGCGGCAGGTATTCATAGCGAATCGAGGGGTGATCCTTTGCTGGTGGAAGTGCAGTTAACGGCTTGGGCGTTCAATTGCACTGAGTCTGATATCCTTAATCAAACTATTTTTACGCGGCATCGAGTCAAAAATTTCAGAGGAGAAGATTTGGATAATCTACATATGGGGTTATGGAC
>CALGLY010000354.1 GCA_937959095.1 uncultured Saprospiraceae bacterium | reverse complement strand
TTGTGTATATGAAAGTTAGCTTTTTGTGCTAGATAAAGCTCTTTTTCGAGGGCATAGCCATAGCTACGGGCGAGAAAAAAGCTGAAATATAGTGCGAAAAGATATTTTCATATGCCAACTTATTATTTTTGAACAACTCTAAAATACAAATAAACTTTTGTTACAGTGTATTTAAAGAGTACTAAATAAAAAAGGACTTACTATGAACGATGTGAAACCTTATGAGCAAGTAGGCAGTAAGAAGAAGCAGGTATCGAAGATGTTCAATAATATCGCGCCTTATTACGATTTTTTGAATCGTTTTTTGTCGTTAGGTATTGATACAATTTGGCGCAAAAAAGCGATTCAGCAACTCAGCGAAGGCAATCCGAAAATGGTATTAGACGTAGCAACAGGCACAGCAGATGTCGCTATTCAAATAACCAAAAGCTTGCAACCTGACAAGGTGATAGGGCTGGATATTGCAGAAGAAATGCTAGAAATCGGACGCAAAAAAGTACATAAGCTAGATATGGATAAGACCATAGAGCTAATTGCTGGCGATGCCGAGAATCTACCATTTGAAGACAATACCTTCGATGCTATAACCGTTGCATTTGGTGTACGTAATTTTGAACATTTAGAAGCTGGATTGAAAGAAATGCAGCGCGTACTAAAGCCGAATGGTAAAGTAGTAATTTTAGAATTTTCTAAGCCTACCGTTTTCCCATTGAAGCAGTTGTTTAATTTCTATTTCAAGAATATTTTGCCGCTTATAGGTCGCTTGACATCGAAAGACCCAAAGGCATATCAGTACCTCTACGAGTCGGTGCAAGCTTTCCCTGATGGGCAACGATTTATAGATATTATGCAGCGTTCAGGCTTTGATAAAAATAAACAAACAGGACTTACCTTTGGAATCAGCTCCATTTATGTAGGTTACAAATAAACGGAGAACGGCCAACGGTAGACGGACGCTTCGCTTGATGGTCGCCCTGCGGGCTTGACGGATTTTTTCTTTCACCGTCGAGTACATCGAAGATGTACGCCCTTCAAGCGAAGCGACCGTCCACCGTCCACCGTCTTAAAACACATTTTATGCAACAGTATTGGCTGCCCCTTTTTCTTCTTTCTTTTTTATTCGTAGGTTTCAGTAGTATGGAAGCGCAAAGCACGCGCGGCAACTACAACTTCTTGGATTTTCAGCAGAAGCCTTATTATTTTGGCATTACTTTGGCGTATAACAATTCGGATTACCGCCCTTTTCGCTCCAAAGAATTTTTGACCAGTGATATTCGCGGCGTAGAGGCTGTGCCAGGGCCAGGGTTCAACCTAGGTATTGTAACCAATTTAAAACTTGGGCAATATTTTGATTTACGCCTTCTGCCTACGCTTTCTTTTGCAGAGCGCAATATCGAGTACGCGCTTGATGATGATGGGGTAAGTGTTTCTGATCGACGAGTAGAATCTATTTTCGCAGAAATTCCATTTCATGTGCGCTACAAGTCCGTACCTTATAAAGATATGCGCTTATTCGTGATAGCAGGCGTGAAATATTCTTTCGATGTAGCAAGTGATTCACGTACTCGACAGTCGGATGAGTTGGTGAAAATATCACCTACTGATTTTTCGGCGGAAGTAGGAGCAGGCGTACAATTTTTCTTTCCTTATTTTATCTTTTCTCCTGAGTTTAAGATGTCGCATGGCATTGGAAATGTTCTTATTTATGATAATCAATTGGAAGAATCCACCGTCTTAGAGAAAGTGCTTTCTCGCACCTTCACCCTCTCTTTCCATTTTGAAGGCTAGGCGGGGAGTCGTCTAAGGTTTCTAAGCGTCGGACGCTTGCCAAGCGTCCGACGCTTAGGCGCGAATCCAGTATGTCAAATAAAAGTGCTTGAAACGTACTATTTCGGGTTGCATTATAATTTTATACGAAAACCCTTTCCATTTAATACGCTTCCCAAGCGTGACTCCTTCCAAATCTCCAGTCTAGAGATATAAAAGAAGTACTGAACATGGCGAAACAACTAATGGAACAAGAAGGCGGCGGCGATTTGCAATGGATGGACATGGTATCCGACTTTTTAGATTCAAAATTCAAGATACCTGGCACGAGCATCACCTTTGGTGCAGATTTTATTATAGGACTGATACCAGGCATCGGTGATGTGGCGGGCTACGTGCTTTCTAGTGCGCTAGTAGTAGCGATGGCAAGGCATGGCGCAAGCACCAAAATCATCCTGAAAATGCTAGGCAATGTGATCCTGGATGCCGTAGTAGGCGCAATCCCGATTATAGGCGATTTATTTGATTTGACTTACAAAGCCAACCGTCGAAATTATAGAATGCTGAAAGAACACCACCAAAGCGGCAAACATAGCGGTAGTGCGTGGGGCATGGTCATTTTGGTCATCGTCGCGCTGATAGCGATCTTTAGCTTGGTGATTTATCTGATTTTTAATATTGGAAGCCTGCTAAGTAATGCGATTACGGTATCGTCGTGATAGATAAAAATAAGGAGACTTTTGAAGTTCTTAAAACTTCAAAAGTCTTTTTCCCATTCGTTGAGTTACTATTCCCTACGCAGAAAAAGAAGTCCCACAACCACAAGTATCCTTCGCATTCGGATTATTGAAGGAGAAGCCTCTATTGTTCAAGCCCTCTACCCAATCAATCTCGATGCCCAATAAATAGATGGCATGTGCTTTTTGCATAATCACAGACAAACCACTTATTTCGTACATCTCATCTTGCTCTTTCTGCACATCGAAGCCTAAGATATAAGAAAAACCCGAACAGCCACCGCCTTTCACGCCTACGCGCAAGCCGTGCCCCTCTGGAATGTTTTGTTGCTCCTTGATGCGCTTCAACTGATTCACCGCGCCTTCTGTCAGGGTGATTGGTTGTAGCGTTGTTGCTGTCTTTTCCGTTGTCGTTAGCATATCTCTTACTTTTCTTCTTCTTTTATAAAATTCCTATTTACAAAGATACAATTTCCTTTGCAGATAGAAACAACTTTGGGCTAGAGAAGGTTTTTTCTATTGCGGTAGAAATAATATTTTGCTACTTTCATCTGCTAACTTCCCGTTAGCGGACGAATTGCCTCTTTGATAATCAAGCGTTTCAATTTAGAAGCTGATAGGAAATCAGCATCTAAATCGTTAAGTTGACGACATCCGA
>CALGLY010000353.1 GCA_937959095.1 uncultured Saprospiraceae bacterium | reverse complement strand
GCAGTTGAGTTAAATCCAGAAAATCATAATGCCTATTTTAATCGAGCCTTATTAAAACTTGAAAGAAACGAATTAAAAAACGCAAAATCTGACATCAAAACTGCAATTGAAATTTATGGAGATAGTATTGATTATATTTCTAATTATGCCTATGTAAATTTGCTGCTTAAAGACTACGACGAAGTCATTAAATACGCGAAGCAATTAATTGCATTTGATGCCGATGACAGATTTGGATTAGAATATTTAGCAAATGCCTTTTTAGAGATAGGTAAATATCAAGATGCAATTAATAACTATCTAAAAATAGCAAAACAAGAACCACAAAATGGGTATATTTATAATAACATCGGATATGCATTGTCAAAAATGGAAGACTATGAAGATGCTATCCGATATTTAAATGCTGCTATTAAATTCGAACCAAATTATGCCTATTCTTATGATAATCGAGGATTTTGTAAGTTTAAACTTGGTGATTCGAAGAATGGAATGAAAGATATAATGAAATCAATCGACCTTGATCCTTCAAATTCATACGCTTATAAAAACAAAGGAATTATCCATAAAGAAATTGGAGAAATTGAACAAGCAATCGAAAGTTTTTTAAAAGCAGAAGAATTAGGATATTCCGATAAATACGATAATAAAGTAAAGGAATTAATCGAAAAAATTCAGCATGACAAAAACAGGACGCATCCTAATCATGGATGACGAAGAAGACATTCAGCTTAGCCTACAATTATTTCTCTCGCAGCATTTCGAGCGTGTGGATACCGAAGGCAACCCGACGCATTTGCTTCGACGCTTGCGAAAATTTGAGTACGATGTCGTGTTGCTTGATATGAATTTCAAGAAGGGCGAAACAAGTGGTAAAGAGGGCTTATATTGGCTAAAAAAGGTCATGGAATTGCATCCTTCGACTAGTGTGATTATGATGACGGCTTATGCGGATGTACATACAGCAGTAGAGGCTGTAAAGTTGGGCGCGATTGACTTCATAGAAAAACCCTGGCGCAATCAAAAGATGCTGACGACGGTATTGGCAGCCTTCCAACTGAATCAGTCGAAGCAGCAAATTGTAGAGCTAAAAACCAAGCAGCGTGTCCTGAATCAAGATAACAGCCAGCAGTCCGATGAAATGATAGGCGACTCGCCCGCCATGCAACAAGTCCAACGATTGATAGAAAAAGTCGCGCAGACCGATGCCAATGTGCTTATTTTAGGAGAAAATGGAACAGGTAAGGAACTTGTGGCGCGAGCAATTCATATACAATCGCTCCGCAAGGATGCCGCTTTTGTGAAGGTAGATTTGGGCGCAGTTTCTGAAACGCTTTTCGAGTCGGAGCTTTTTGGACATAAAAAAGGAGCATTCACCGATGCCAAAGAAGACCGTATGGGTCGCTTTGAATTGGCATCGAAAGGCAGTATTTTTTTAGATGAAATTGGAAATCTGACCTTATCGCTACAAGCAAAACTACTTTCGGTACTTCAAAATCGCGTAGTAACCCGATTGGGAAGTAACCAAACGATTCCGATTGATATTCGATTGGTTTGTGCCACGAATATGCCTTTGCTAGAAATGGTGCAAGAAAAAAGCTTCCGTCAGGATTTGCTTTATCGCATCAATACTGTCGAAATCACGCTGCCGCCACTTCGAGAACGTCCTACGGATATACCGCTACTGCTCCAGCATTTTCTTAATATTTTCAAGAAAAAATATCAAAAACCAAAACTAAAAATTGATAAAGCAACGGTTCAAAAATTGCAAGCCTATAACTGGCCAGGTAATATTAGAGAACTACGTCATGCAGTAGAACGTGCAGTGATTTTAGGTGACAATCAGCAGTTAGAAATAAATGACTTTATCCTTTCTTCTTCGGCTGCTGAAAAGCTAGATGAAGTCGGCTTAAACACCTACAACTTGGAAGAACTGGAACGCTGGGCAGTCCGCAAATCACTGACGAAGCACGCAGGAAATATCTCGAAAGCTGCCGATGAATTGGGCTTGACTCGTGCCACGCTTTATCGTAGGATGGAGAAGTATGGGTTATAAATGTTATTTTTTAGGGCTAAAGAATTGGGAATGACTTCATAACGCTAAGTTTTAAAGTTATTCATTTCCATAGCTTTAAAACTTAGAATGGCTAGAAATTTCACTCTGTTTCTAAGTCTTTCAAACGCTTATGTTCTTCTTCTTGATGTGGAATCGTATCGAGCAAATTACGAATTTCATCAATATTATTAGTAATTTTAGAAAGGTGCCATTTCAGATTTTTGAGTTGGTATTCTTGTTCTTTTAGCCGCTGAAATTCCTTTGCTACATAGAGTTGAAAAGAAGGACTCAACCAATAACAAAAATTGAAAGCAATATCTCGATGAGCATATGTACCACCGCCGCGCCCTGGTTTTGAGATAATGCCAATCGCATCCATTTCGTTTATCCATCGCTTAGGTGTAATAGCATTTCTATTTCCTAAGTACTTTTCTTTAAACCCAATCATTTGCTCGGGTTTAAAATTAGGATTATAGAGGCGTTCCCAAGTACCTAAATACTCAAGTGTATTGCGATTTTTTAGCCATGAAGCGATAACATAATTTGGTTCATTCCGCTCCCCTTGTTTAGCAATATCGGTAAGTGAGATGTAATCATCTTCCCGAATTTGCTCCACCTTTATTGTAATTCCTTCTACTTTTATTTGTTTTGCCATACTTAAATTGCTATCGTTTCAAGTACAAAAATAGATATTTTACTGAAGCATTCTTTGGTGTTTCTTTGTCTTTTTATCACTTTTGGAAAAATAGATTTAATCGTGCTTAAAAATTTCCGCATCAATATCGTCATACGAGTAGGCTTACTACTGCTACTCATGTCACTTGCCGTCATTAGTTTCTATCAAGAAAATCTTATTCTGGCAGGCTTTTTGGCAGTGCTTTTACTGATTGCGGTAGGTAGCTTAATCAAATACGTGAACCAAACCAATAAAGACCTTGCGAACTTCCTTGCGGCCGTCCAATACGATGATTTCACCACCAACACCTCTACCCTACGCGTGGGCGATCATTTCGAAGATTTGCATGAGTCCTTCAATATGATTAATCGAAAATTTCGGGATATTCGAGCAGAAAAGGAAGCCAATCACCAGTTTCTACAAACCCTCGTGAAGCATGTAGATATTGGACTGCTGTGTGTAGATGAAAAAGGCGAAGTCGTATTAATGAACCAAGCCCTACAAGGTCTCCTACACAAATCCTACCTTCGGAATGTCGATGGCTTGAAAAAATTAGATGAAAAACTTTGGACCGTTGTAAAAGAAATAGAATCAAACGATAGAGAATTGCTGAAAGTAAATGTGCAGAATAAACTTCTCCAGCTCTCCATTCAGGCCGTAGATATTCGGCTACAGGGTGAATCGTTGCGCTTAATTTCCTTTCAAGACATCCAAAGCGAACTAGAAGCACAAGAGCTATTATCTTGGCAAAAGTTAATCCGTATTCTAACCCATGAAATCATGAATTCTGTCGCTCCGATTAGTTCTTTGAGTGCCACTTTGAATGGAATGATAAGCGATAAAGATCAAATAGAAGGACAAACCTTAGAACAACTCAAAAAGTCCCTCGCCGTCATAGAACGCCGCAGCGAAGGCTTGATGGCATTCACAGAAACCTACCGAACACTCACACGCATACCGCCACCCAATTTCCAGATTATGGATGCGCGCCTCCTCATCGAATCAGTGCAAACACTCCTAGAATCTAAGTTGGAAGCCAATAATATAGCTTTGGATGTTAGTTTTAATTCGGAAAAATTAATTTTTAAAGGTGATCCGCACCTCTTGGAACAGGTGCTTATTAATATCCTAAAAAATGCCCTTGAAGCCGTAGAAGAGCAGCCACAACCCAAGATACAAATCATAGCTTTTGCAAGCAGCGATGGGAAAATAGGTATCCAAATTAAAGATAATGGAATGGGTATCGCTCCTGATAAATTGGAACAAATTTTCATTCCATTTTATACCAGTAAAGAAGAAGGTTCGGGCATTGGCTTGAGTCTTTCGCGCCAAATCATACGGATGCACAAAGGCAGCATTGAAATCAATTCCGAAGAAGGAAATGGAACAGTAGTGAATATGTTTATTTAGGGACTCCTCTACCCTACTGCACTACAAATCCGAAATCATACGCTTCAACTGCTGTATTCTAGGTTGGTATTCTTTATGCAATTCCTCAAAAATACTAGGCAATAACTTATGTACGGTATTCCGAAAACTCGCTTTCGCAATCGGATTTTCAAGATTTTCTTCCAACGATCGGCTAATATCATAGTGCGAAAGCCGCGACTGCTGCATTTGCTCTACTACCTTAGATCGCATGCTTGGTTCTTCGATCAAAAAGGCATCAATAAGGCGAAATTCCTGCTGCGTCAGCTCGGAATATAACATTTTGAGGGCTTCTTCGAGTTCGGCTTTTCGTTGCTTTTTGGCGCGTATTGCTTGTTTTTTCTCTAAGGCATTTTTGCGCTTTATCTCATCCCCATCTATCAGCACTTCTTGTTTCACCATTTCTTGGAGATAGCCGCCTACATTCTGAATTTCTTTTCCTTTTTGTAGCTGCGCTAAGGTGTACTCAATTCCCTTGCGGACTTGCGCCTCTGGATATTTTGTAAGCCACTTTTGCACTATTTTCAAGCTCACCCACTCCCCTACTCGCGCATGGAGTTCCTTCGTCAATTCATTTACTATAAGTGTTTTTTCTTGCTTCTTTCTTCGCTCATCTGCTTTTTTGGGGACATTCGGACTGATAAAAAATAGAATTTCATAAACAGAACGTCCCCGCTTTATCTGCTCGAAAGTGAAGGAAATATCGGTATAATTAGTGAGGTCTTTTTGGGCTTTCAATAGGACGCGCTGCTTGAAATTGCCATATAACGGATAATTATCTTTGAATGATTTCTTTCCTTTTATATCCATTTCTTCTATCACCCCAATGATTTCTTTTAGCTCTTGCACCGTTATCTTTCTGCGACCTATTTTTTGGTATTGCTTCAATAATTCATAGATGCGAATAGAATAGGAACTTGGCAATTTCAGGATGTTCCGCACATCATAGGTCGTGAAGTGAGAGCGCAAAGACAGCAAAAACGGCTTCATTTTAGGGTGAAACGACACATCTATGAACTTCGCATCTTCATTGGTTTGGTCTAGCAAATTCTCCACTCCAACCACAATAGGCGTGTTCAACTCCATCAAACCTTCATCTGTTTGGCGTACTACGCGCACTATTTTGCTCATCAATTTGAACGCTCCACCACGCAATCGTTGGTAGGCATCTTTGTTATTTTCGATACGAAACTCCCGCACAATGTCCTTCAGATAGATGCGATAGGTCTTAAAATCCTTGTCATCGCTCCGAACCATCGTGAGCATTTTCGTAAAAACACGCGTTTCCCAAATATCGAATTTATAACGCGCCTCTACTAGCTCATTCGACTTCCGAATAAGTTTGATAACATTGCGTTCATCCTTTTTCCTTTTTTTGGTTGGTGCCATGCGAAGCTTCTTTAATTCCTCAATTTGTTATAGTTAGAGAGATAAAAAATCAGTTAAACACCTTATTATCAATAAGATACAGTTCAGTCAGTTTTTATCCTCAAAATGTTATAGTTAAAGAAAGAACAAATCTAAGCATTAATCCCTCAAAATGTTATATAAAAGCCTCAATTTGTTATAGTTAATACTCAAAATGTTATAGATACTCCTCAATTTGTTATAGATAGGCTTATAAAGGCATGATAATTAAAGTATTATAGCACCTGAAAAGATTAAAAGAATTAAAAGAAGAAAACATACAAAGCACCCCTCAAAATGTTATTGTTCTTTTTTATTTCTAATTTAAAACCACACGCTTCTACTTCGTAAACTTCCCAATGGTATTTAATATCTCCATCTTTCTCTAGTAAATTCTTAATTTGAAACCCTCAAAATGTTATAGTTGCTAATTTGGACTATATATTCTTCCTAAAAAACGATTTCAATTTCTTACCCTCTTTATGTTATACTTCAGTTGAAGTTGGAATAAGCAAACATAAAAAATCTAGCAACTATAACATTTTGAGGGAGTACCAATACGAGAGAGAAAGAGTACCTCAAATAGTAGAATGAAGAGAATCATTTTAACTATGAAAAGCATAGCAATGCGCTTTCTTGAATAGTGGGAAGAGTTTATTCGTCTTTAAAATTAATTAATAATAAAGATTAGTAATTATTTTTAATTAAAAGTAAGGAATAGAACCTTCTTTATTACTTTTCTACTTTCAAAAAGTAGGCTTCCAATTGTATTTAAGAAGATTAAAATGCGATAGGATCAACTTTAAGTGAATATTCGTATAAGGACAAGTAATTGTTTTTTTAGGGCTTTAAATCTCATTTAAATTCATTTCTTATTTTCTAATTCATTTCATTTTAATTAAATTCAATTAATAATAAAGACTTTTAATTAAACTTAATACTGCAATTTGCTTTTTAGGAAATACTAAATTCATTCCTTTTATTTTTCAATTCTTTGGAGCAACTTCAATTCTACAGATTGCCAATAATTCAAAATTTGTAGAATCCGAAAAGTGATTCAACTCGACTTAATCAGTTTAAAATGACTTGGGAAGTCTAACAATTCATTATTCAAAAATTCACACAGGGGCAAAACAAAACAGTCTTTATGAAATTCAAAATTTAGTGACTAATCGTCTAAATCATTAAAAACAAGTAATTTTAATTAAAAGTAATTATTTTTAATGATTGGTCTCTCTAAGCTTCCTCTTCGTCAAAAAACTCCAAACAAGCATTCACGATAAAACCGCGCAGAGTACCACCTCGTCGGCCAGTATATTCCCGTATTTTTTCCAGCAGCTCTGGCGGAAAATCTACCGACACTCGATTAGGGAATTTCTTTTTAGGCTTATCTGTATTTTCAAGAGCTTCTATGATGGCTTGCTCTTGTGTCGCTTTTTCTGCTGCTTCCTTTGCTTTTCGGTCTTTTAGCCGATCTGCTGCTGATTTTCTTTCTCTAGCCATGGATATTACTTACTTTTAATTAAAATTCATTAATAATACTTATAATCTCATTTATCAACTGCCCCATTTCTTGTTTTGCGGCTTTATTGTTCTCTTCTGCCACGCCTGTTCCATAACCCGCACATTGCTTATATATTTCCCGATCATAAATAGTCGTTTCAAAAGTGCGAAGTTTACCAGGATTTTGCTCCTTGATGAATTCTAGGAGTTCTACTAGCTCTTTTTCGCCCTTTGTCCCTTTCTTGACATCACTACGCAAGGCGAAGGCTTCAATCTTTTTTCCTACATCATCACTAATCGCTTTGACGGTTTTATAGCGTTCAAAGTATTTCTCAAACGCCCGAATATCAAACTCAGAAGGTTTTACAGGCACTATAATAATGTCCGCTGCTGCCGAAAGCCTATCCGTTCCTTCGGTTTGCGTTGCTCTACCATCCAATATAACGACATCATAGTGCTTTGCTTGTTCGCGTGCCATCGCGCCTATTTTTTCCGTAGGTACTTTTAGCACAGATACCGTCGGCAATTCCTCCGGGCGATTACTCGACCAATCCAAAACCGAGAACTGTCCTTCATCGGTATCAATAATCGAAACACTCTTCCCTTGTTGCATCAAGCCGATGGCGATATTGGTGGAAATAGTCGTTTTTCCCGTTCCTCCTTTCGTACCAGTAACTGCTATAATCATAATTTCAACTAAAGTGAATTAAATAGATTTTTTAGAGAACCAAATAGGTTTAAGGCAAAGATAAGGTAGTAATCTTT
>CALGLY010000352.1 GCA_937959095.1 uncultured Saprospiraceae bacterium | reverse complement strand
ATAAGAGCTTAAAATTTGATTCTAATCAAAAGGAAACTGTTAGAATTGGTAAGCGTGGAGCGATTCCGATAGCTATCGCAGGGTTCCTTTGGTCGCAGCAATCAGGCGTTCTGCGCCTAAATCTACCTCTAGTGTTGTCGTAAGCAAATCTAAGGCAAAGTAGAAGAATAAATTTATGCGTTTTTATATTGCAAAAGATATAGACAAGCTCAAAAAATCAGCATTGCTCTACGGACTTGTTCCTTTGTTTATTTCTATTTTGCCTGTGATTATTGGCGTGATAGGACATTTGACTTTCCCCGATTTAGTAGGCAAAGAAACCGACCAAATTCTACCAAAAATGCTAAATGCGCACAGCCCAAAATGGTTTGCAGGCTTGGTGATGACGGGCGCATTAGCTGCTTTTATGTCCACACTCGATTCTCAATTACTAGCCCTGAGTACTATTGTGACCCGCGATTTCATTTTGCCCTTTCGGAAGACTATTGACCTACAACAACAAGTTTTCATGGGACGAATTTGGGTGGTCATTTTTGCCTTCATCGGTTTAGCTATCGCTGCACAGCCTTTTGATACCATTGATGATATGGGCCGCTTAGCCTTTGGTGGTTTAGCAGTGCTTTTTCCTGTCACTTTAGCGATTCTGCGATGGGGTGGGGTGCGCCCTATATTTGCGATCCTCTCTATTCTCATTGGCGAATTGCTCCTAGTAGGCTTTTACTATAAATTCATTCCAAGCGATTATCTGTTTGGTTTTGATACTGCTATTGTCGTGTTGACGGTATGTTTTGGGATAGTGGGACTTGGCAAGGTCGATAAAGTATTAGGCAATCAGAAAAATAATGAAGCTAAAGCAAATAAGAACTTAAGGTCGTCGTCCAAACTTTAAGGATAACGCAAATTCCATTCCACTCAATTGCGTATTAGAAAAGGCTTGTTGCACGCGCTGTACAGAGCGATAGCCTAGTTCTAATCCAATTGCAATATTATCCGAAAAGAAGTATTCTAGCTCGGCACTTGGCAGTATAAATAAGGCACGATCGCGTACTTTTTTAGCATCTTGTTCATAATCTATAATAGCTAATCCTGTTGCCGCTAAGACACTCGCCTGCAAGCGTTCTTTTCGCCAGACATGATAGCCCAACATTGGGCCGATATAGCCAAATTCAGGTTCTTCCACTTCTTCAAAGTAGCGTTCATTTAGTGGAATAATTGCCGCGCGCCCACCAAAGAAAAGCTTTTTACCAATGTAGAAACCGCCCTTGCCACCGACTACCAAACTGGTATTCGCATCTATACTGGTGAGTCCTACCAAGTTGAAGCCAACAACGTACTTAGTCTTTTTTTTGAGGGTATCTTGCTGTGCATGGCTAGTAGAAGCGATGGCTAATAAAAACGCAATAACACCAAGTTTGAGGAAACTAGTAACAGAATTATTCATTGTCAATTGTTCATTATTAATTTACGTTATCTGACCAATGTCGTGGAAGAAGAAAAAGGAAACATAATACTACTAATCGGACCTTCTTGTATTTCCTTTTTCTTCGTCCACGACATTGGTCAGATAACCTTAATTTAGGGGCACCCACTTCTGATTACTCTTCCCCGACTCAATCACTTTATAGATGAATTGCATCCCACGCACACCATCTGAAACCGTTGGAAAATCCTGATAAATAGGATCAGGAGCTTCTCCTGCTAGGCGTGCTTGTACACACTTCGCGAAGTTGCGATAAATATTCCCGAAGGCTTCTAGGTAGCCTTCTGGGTGTCCCGCAGGTATGCGTGCATGTGCTTGTGCAGAAGGGTAGAGTGTACCGCCGCCTGTTCGCATGATTTCTGTTGGTTTATCCATCCATTTCACAAGTAGCGTATTAGGTTCTTGCTGAAACCATTGCAAACCGCCTTTCGTGCCATAAACGCGAATATTCAAATCATTTTCTTCCCCTACAGCGATTTGACTAGCGTGCAAAATGCCTTTCGCACCATTATCGAAATGCAGCAAAACATTTCCATCGTCATCGAGCAAACGTCCATCTACGAAGGTCGAAATGTCGGCACACAATTCTGTAATTTGTAGACCTGTTATATATTCGGCTAAGTTTTCGGCATGCGTACCGATGTCGCCCATTGCACCTGCTATACCAGAGCGTTTCGGGTCGGTGCGCCAAGCTGCTTGCTTTTGCTCGCTATCTTCCAGCTTAGTAGCCAACCAACCTTGCGGATACTCCACCACTACTTTTCGTACTTCCCCGATGTCGCCATTTCGCACCATTGCGCGGGCTTGCTTCACCATTGGGTAGCCTGTGTAGTTGTGGGTGAGTGCGAAGAGTAAGCCTGTTTCCTTCACTAGGCGTTCTAGTTCTTTGGCTTCTTCCAAGTCGAAACAAAGTGGTTTATCGGATACGACATGAAAGCCATTCTCCAATGCCATTTTCGCTGGTCCAAAATGCACATGATTCGGAGTCACGATAGAGACAAAATCCATGCGTTCTCCTGCTGGTAAGGCTTTTTCTTTTTCTATCATTTCGGTATAGCTGCCGTATACTCTTTCGGATGGCAAAAATAAATCTGCACCTGAAAGTTTCGAGCGTTCGGGATTGCTACTGAATGCACCACAAACTAATTCTATTTGTCCATCCAAAGCCGCAGCCATGCGATGTACTGCACCGATGAACGCCCCACG
>CALGLY010000351.1 GCA_937959095.1 uncultured Saprospiraceae bacterium | reverse complement strand
GTTTTGTGTTTTGTACAACTCCACCATTTCTTTGAATTGCTCATCGCCAGCATCTGACACTTTAATGCTCTCTACTAGCATTTTTGCTTGCACATCGTATGGAATTTTATCAAAAATACTCATCTGAAAATCTAAGGTTTCTAAACCTTTAATTTCTTTATTAAGCATGGTTGCTCTATCCATCAATTTGAATTCGTAGGAAACCATTTTTTGTTCGTCTTCTTCCCCCGATAAATCACCTGACACTAATGCTGATAAGAACATGGGTTTCATACGCTCTAGGAAGGTGAGCGGCAACCCAATTTCTTTAAAGTAAGATTTTACTACAGCATAATCCTCTTCCTCCAGAAGATCGTGCAAGGTTTTTCCGTCGTTCATGAAGACTTTTGTCATCAAGGAGAATTGTGTACTGAGATTCATTACATCATCTAGCTTGATTTCAAAGGCTACCGTAGAGCATTTATCAAAGACTGCTTTTGTTGTATCAGTAAAAATAAAGTCTTCTTCTGCAATAAGGTGTATTGTGCCAAATAGGTAAGAATTTTGTGACAGATTATTTCCTGAAATCTCCCAGAGTAAGGAGTTTTCTAGTGTATCTACTTTTTCTTTTACTAAAGTAGTGGTAGTGTCTATTATTTGTTTTGCGACAGAGTTTTGGGCAAGAGGTTGATTATTAAGAGTTAATACAAGTAATAATGCGATGTATGCTGAAAAAAACTTCATATTATAATTTGTTATTTTACTTGTAAAACGGGAGTGTAATGTACCTTTTTTATAGTGCCTTTGACTATATTTTTTGTGATATATAATAAGTTTTATTACAAAATTTAAAAGTATAACATTTGCATCAATTAATTTAGAAAATCTATAGTTATGTTAATAATAACGATCAAAATCTTCAATCATAGCTATTACTAACTGGATATCTTCAAAAAAATCTTCTACAAGTTCAAAACTTACATTAGGACGAAATAAAAAAGGTTCTAAAAAGTCATCTTTTTCCACTAGGAAAATATTAATATGTGTCCCAATAAAAGAAATATAGACTTGCTTCTGACTTCTAATACAGTAATCTACTATGAGTTGTTGCATTTCGATAGATAATAGATTATTAACGTCCGCATTATGGGTAGCATAAGTCATAAATCGCTCCATATAACGAGCATCATACATACGATCATCTATGTTTTTTCCACCAGATTGAGTGAAAGCTCGGATGGAACGAGAGAGGTATTGCCGTTGGTCGCGAGGTAAAATTAGGATATTTCCTTGCAAAGGGAAGGTGAAGCGACTATGAAGGAAAATGCCTTTGAAAACAGTCTTTATTTTCTGATTGACTTTTGAAAAATCTTGGACCAAAATTTCACTCAATTCAAATACCATATTGCCAATAGAACCTGAAATGTAATCTTCCCCTTTATAGATAGGCGCAGAAGTAGGAAATACATGACTACTCAAAAATTGTGATTTTGTCAAAGTACGTTTGCCATCATAGCTCAGTTCTCCATAGTTCATGCTATCATCCAAGAAGTCGAGAATGAGCCGCACCACATTAGGCTTAAATTTCTGTCGAAATTGTTGTGCTTGATATACCAACCACGTAAGATATAAGGAAATTGGGATAATGGCTAAGAGGGTGATAACTAGAATGTTGATATACAACTCAAAAATAATGAGCCCTACAAGCAGTACAAAAGATATGAAAAACAGCCAAAGGAGATTCCTTCTGCGCTGTTCCATTCGCATTAATTCGGGATGAATCGTATGATTATAATATATTCTGAACTCGTCTAAGCGTTTCATAGTATCGGGTATGTTGGTAGTTGTAACCAACCTTTTGAAGCCCGAAAGATACTTTAATTTAGTGGATAATGAAATAGAGCCTATATATCATGGATTAGAAGGCTAAAATATTCAATTATCAATCTTACATTATCAATTATAAAAATAGTACTTTTGCAACCTTATGAGAAAAGCATTGGTTTATATACTATTGGGAGCTATTTTATTTACTTCTTGTAAAAGTGAATTTGAGAAAATACGCTCTAGTGGTGACATCAAGTTGCTGACAGAAAAAGCAAGCACCTATTTTGATGCAGGAGACTACATCAAGGCGCAATCGCTTTATGAACTAATTATTCCAAGTTATCGAGGAAAACAGGAATTGGAAGATATTTATTATAAGTATGCCTATACTTACTACAATACAGAGCAGTATATATTGGCGGCTTATTATTTCAAAAATTTCTCCTCTACTTTTCCAAATAGTGATTACAAGGAAGAAATAGATTTTATGTCGGCTTATTCCAACTATAAGATGTCGCCGACCTTTCGTCTAGATCAGACATATACAAGTACTGCGATAGACGAACTACAGATTTTTGCAAACTCTTATCCTGATAGCGAGCGCGTATTACAAGCGAATCAGTTGATAGAAGAATTGCGACTGAAACAAGAAGAAAAATATTTTCAGCAAGGACGATTGTATTACAATACGAGGCAATATCAGGCTTCGGTACAGTCCTTAGAGAATTTGTTGAAAGATTTTCCAGATACTAAACGTGCCGAAGAAGTACGTTTCTTAATTATTGAAGCGACTTATGATTTAGCAGAAAATAGCGTCATTGACAAACAAGAAGAACGGTACAAGGAAGTAAATGAACGTTCTGAACAGTTTTTATCGCGCTATTCTGATAGTGAATTTCGCAATCAGGCAAATGTAATCAATAAGAAGTCCATTCAGAAGTTAAAAAATATAAGTAAGGATGACAGATATAAAATCAAAAGTGCAATCTTTGGATCCTAATCTATGCGCACGTGATGTAAAAGAAATCGCAGCGACTACGGGTAATATTTATGAGGTCTTAAATATAATTTCTAAGCGCGCGCGCCAGCTTTCCATTGATTTGAAGCACGAACTTCACCAAAAATTGGATGAGTTTGCTACTACTTCGGACACCATCGAAGAAATCAGCGAAAACAAGGAGCAAATAGAAATCTCTAAATTCTATGAGCGACTACCGAATCCGACGGTGATTGCTACCAATGAGTTTATGCAAGGAGAAATCTTCTTCAAATACAAAGAGAAGAAGAACAAAGAAGAGTAAAGAACACGAAAAAAATAGATTCTGAATCTATTTTTTTTCCACTTCTAATTATAGATTTTTAGTAGTTTAGCTATTTGGGTTTTTGGAAAAAATCTGAAAATCCAAATAGCTAAATCACCAAACTACTATTTTTTGAAAGGCAAAAAAATTATCCTCGGCATTAGCGGCAGCATAGCAGCTTACAAAGCAGCTAGCCTTAGCCGTCTTTTAATCAAGTGCGGAGCAGAAGTGCAAGTCTTGATGACTCCTGCTGCCACCGATTTCATTACCCCACTCACCCTTTCCACGCTCTCCAAGCGTCCTGTTTTCAGTAAAGTTTCTTCAGAAGAAGGTTGGAATAATCACGTTGAACTCGGCTTGTGGGCCGATGCTATGATCATTGCACCTGCTACAGCTACTACGCTTGCGAAACTAGCTAATGGACTGTGCGATAATGTCATCACGGCGGTTTATCTGTCGGCGCGTTGTCCTGTTTTTTTCGCTCCTGCTATGGATGTGGATATGTGGAAACACCCAGCTACGCAACGCAATGTGCAGCAGCTCCAAAGCTATGGCAATCACCTCATTCCGGTAGGACATGGAGAATTGGCAAGTGGACTAGTAGGAGAGGGAAGAATGGCAGAACCCGAAGACATCGTAGCGCATTTGCAAGCCTTTTTTGCGAAAAAAACAGACTTCACAGGAAAAAAAGTTGTAATAACTGCCGGTCCGACGTATGAACCACTCGATCCTGTACGTTTCATAGGCAATCGTTCTTCTGGAAAAATGGGAGTAGCTATTGCAGAAGTGCTGGCCGATAGAGGTGCGAAGGTGCGACTTGTACTAGGTCCTTCTAAATTAATGCCTGTGCATCCGAATATAGAACTTATTCGAGTACAGACCGCCCAGCAAATGTATGAAGCTGCCACTCATAATTTTGAACAGCAACATATTGGTATTTTAGCGGCAGCCGTCGCGGATTATCGCCCAATAGATGTTGCTGATAAAAAAATTAAAAAGAAGAGTGATAAATTGAGCATTGCGCTAGAAAAAACGCCTGACATTGCAGCGAGTTTAGGGAAAGTGAAACAAAAAGGGCAGCTACTAATAGGCTTCGCCCTGGAAACAAACAATGAACTAGATAATGCAAAAGGAAAGCTAGAGCGTAAGAATTTTGACTTTATTGTTCTTAATTCGCTACGCGATAAAGGTGCAGGCTTTAATCACGACACAAATAAAATTACGATTCTACATAGAAGTGGCGAGGTAAAAGCATTTGATTTGAAATCAAAAACTGCCGTAGCTGCCGATATTGTGAATGAAATTAGAGAGCTATAGGTGTTTAGATATTCCGATTTTGGATATTTAGATTTTTGGATATTTAGATAAAGCCATCCAAGTTTCTAAAAACCCAAACGTCTAAATAACTAGATACCCAAACCACTAACATGAAAAAGATATTTCCACTAGCTATTTTATTTGCTCTTTTGAGTATAGCTACCTTGCAAGCACAAGAACTAGATTTTCAGGTTGCCGTGAATACCTCGAAGGCAAAAGCACGTATAGCTGATCCTAAAGTATTTGAAGCTTTAGAGCAATCTATCCAAGAGTTTTTGAATAATACGAAATGGACAGGTGATGTGTTTGAAACAGAAGAGCGCATCAGAGGAAATGTAGTTATTAATATCAATGAAGAGCGTTCGGCAACGCAATTCACTGCAGATTTATCCATTCAGGCAACACGCCCTGTATATGGCAGCGACTACGAAACACCCCTACTGACGCTACAGGACAGTAAAGTTTGGTTTGATTACGAACAGTTTCAACCTTTAATTTTTACAGAGAGTAATTACAATGATCATATCACATCCTTATTAGCATTCTATGTTTATATGATAATTGGTATGGATTACGATTCTTTTTCACCGCTTGGTGGCGATGAATATTTCAAGAAAGCACAAGATATTGTAACTACTATTCCGCCTGCTGTAGCAGCTATCGAGCCTAAAGCTTGGCGTTCTGTAGATGGTAATCGAAATCGCTACTGGCTATCTGAAAATATGCTTTCGCCACGTATTCGCCCCTTTCGCCAAGCGATGTATGACTACCACCGTCAAGGTTTAGATGTGATGTCTGAGGAAGTAAATACTGGGCGTGGCATGGTAGCAGCAGCGCTCGAAACCGTAAGTAAAGTCAATCGTGCCTATCCGAATGCGATGATTATGCAGACTTTTAGCGATACGAAAACGAGTGAAATTACAGAAATTTTCAAGGGTGGTTCACTTCAAGAAAAGAATAAAGTAATTCAAGTCATGACGCGTATTGATGGTGCAAGAGCTGCCAAATACCGTGCTATTCGATAGCGTTTCCAATTGCTTAACATTGAAAATAATATGCTAAACACAAAGGCGCGGAGTCGCAGAGTTTTTTATTGAAATGCTCTGCATCTTCGCGCCTTTGTATTTAGCGCTCTTTTTGTTATTAAAATCACAAAATCCGATTGCTTTATTGACTTATTGCTATGCTATAACGTTATTAGGATAGGCAACTATTTATTTTTATATCAACTACTAGGCCATGCGACAATTCCTATTTAGTATCTTTTTTTTCCTGTTTACAATTACACTTTTTGGGCAGGAAGCCAGCGAAACATACATTGATTGGGGGCAAGAAATGAGAGAGCCAGCAGGTTCTTCACTTGCTAAGATTATTGCTACAGGTGCAGAAGGTTTCTATGGCTTACGCATCAAGCAAGGTGGCACACTAGAGAACGCAAAAGTTATCATTGAGCACTATGGCGATGATATGAACGTGAAAAAAGCACGTGAAATTGATTTGAAATATAAAAAGAAAAATCGCGTCTTTCAAGATATAGTGATGGTCGGGCGACAGCTCTATCTCATTACTTCTTTCCATAATGAAGCAAAGAAGAAAAACTATCTCTTCCGACAGAAAATCCATAATACGCGCCTCACCACCAGCGAACGCGATTTGGAACTCATCAGCGAAATAGATACCAGGAGTGTGGTGCGAGATGGGTCATTTGATATTATTTTAGCAAAGGATAGCTCGAAAGTCCTCATTTACAATAAACTCCCTACCAAGAACCGTGAAGCAGAACAATTCAATCTGAAAGTATACGATGATTCTTTTGAGATGTTATGGAGTAAGGACATCACCTTACCCTATGATGATAAGGTATTTCGGGTGGAAGAATATCGAGTGGATAAGGCTGGAAATGCCTACTTAATGGGTGTAATTTTTAAAGATGGCGTGCGAGTACGTAGAAATGGACAAGCCAACTATGAGTATGTTATTTTGGCTTACACCAATCAGGGCGCATTAGCCAATGAATATCGCATCAATTTAGAGGATGTTTTTGTAACCGATTTAACTTTTAGAGTGGCTAAGGATGGCGATTTGGTTTGTTCTGGGTTCTACTCGGAGCGTGGCACTTATAGTATGAAAGGCACTTACTTCTTTCGATTGGATGCGGAAACGAAGGAAATATATAATCAAAATTTGAAAGAATTTGATTTTGAATTCCTTACAGAAAACTACGGAGAAGGGCAGAAAGCACGTGCTGAACGTGCGGAAGTAAGAGGGGATAAACTACGTGCGCCCGAACTATATCGATTTGCATTGGATGATCTCATTCTTAGAAGCGATGGTGGTGCGCTATTGATAGCAGAGCAATTTTATGTGCAGGAGTATACCAACCCAGTTGGTGGTTATAGCGCAGGGCGTTTTAATAATAATTATCAACGCGAATTTTATTATTATTACAATGATATCATCGTAGTCAATATTAAACCTGATGGTGGAATAGAGTGGGCGACACGCATCCCAAAGCGTCAAGTGACAAGAAACGATGGGGGCTATTTTTCTTCTTATGCGATGTCTATAGTACGCGATAAATTGTATTTTGTGTATAATGATAATCGACGCAATTTGGAAGAAGATAATCGGCGGCTTCATAATTTTGATGGACGGAACTCTATTGTCGTACTTTCAGAAATTAATAAGACAGGTGACTTGATTACGACCCCTCTTTTCCCGAATAGAGAAATGAAGCTTATTACACGTCCAAAGATTTGCCGCCAAATAGGACGTAAATCAATGGCGATTTATGCCGAATTGCGAAATAAATTTCGTTTCGCAGATTTGCAGTTTGATTAATAGTGAGTCATACCTGCTCTGCAAATGGGCAGGTATGACTCAAAGTATTAGAAAAGAATGAAACACATCGCAATATTTGCATCTGGTACAGGTAGCAACGCCCGAAAAATTATCGAACATTTCAAAGGACATTCTTCCATAAAAATTCACTTAGTAGTTTCCAATAAGCCCAAAGCTCCTGTGCTAGAGATGGCAGCTTCTCATGGTATTTCTACTTTAGTGATTGAGCGTACTACTTTTTATAAGACCAAAAATATCTTACACGAACTTTCTCTCTTCCAAATTGACTTCATTGTATTGGCAGGTTTTTTATGGTTAGTACCTACATATTTAGTTGCGGCTTTCCCCAAAAAAATAGTGAATATACACCCTGCTTTATTGCCAAAATATGGAGGAAAAGGAATGTATGGAATGCATGTACATCGGGCAGTTTGGGCTGCAAAAGAACCCACTTCAGGTATTACAATACATTACGTAAATGAACAATATGATGAAGGTGATGTTATTTACCAAGCAGAATGTCCCCTTTCAGGTGCAGAATGTCCCGAAAGTATTGCGCAAAGAGTATTAAAATTAGAACATGAACACTTTTCTCGCACAATTGAAGAAATTTTGTCTAAAAAAGAGTAG
>CALGLY010000350.1 GCA_937959095.1 uncultured Saprospiraceae bacterium | reverse complement strand
GCTACGAAGCTATTCCAAAAACGGCTGACCCTAGTTTGAATTTCAATGACTATGATTGGACATTGGACTTGGGAAATTATATTGATTTGTAGATTCGGTAATGTAACTGTTAAGTACCTAAGCGTAATTAATCGTCATTTTTGAGGAGGCTATTAATTATGCTTAGGTACTTAAATCTAGTTTTCTACTTTAGAATCTCTTGCAAAGAATTAATAAAAAGAGTTAAACCTCTTAATATCATTCTAAAAGAAAAAAGAGAGGGCTTGAAAAATATTTTTTTGTTTTTATTGCCTTAGCAATAATATTCTATGTTTTTTCCTCTTTATAACCATCAAAAACAGTAGTAAGTATTGTATTCTTCCGTCAAAGTGTTGATTTAGTGGATGTTCTATGTGTTTTTAATGATTCGTTAAAGTTGGTGTCCATCCGCGCAATAGCTAGTCTAAAAGGGCGTTATTTGTGGGCGAATGGACTTGAAGTAATTATAGATTGAAATAAAAATGTAAAAATAAAAACAAATGGAGGAGCTTCTTTTAGCTAATATTCCATTAAGATGTTTTTAATTTTCATTGCTATTTTAATTTCATTGAATACTCATATTCATCAAAACACATTATTTGATCATATAAACAAAACCTGATCAACTATTATGAAGAATATATTTTTTAAATCCGCAACCCTTTTAGCCTTTTTTGCAATCTTCTTAACTTCTTGCGAAGAAGATCCAATTGTTACAGGTAATCCATTGGATACGCCTCCGACAATCAGTTTCCTTGAAGCAGAGGGTTTCTTGACTAAAGATGCAGAATTAGAAGTAGGAGATGCGTTTTCTGTAAGCGTAGAAATGCTTGCTGGCACTCAAAATCTAAGCTCACTTACCATATACGAAGATGGTGTGAAGCTAGATCCTGCTCGTATCACGATTGCAGGTGTAGATTTAGCAAACAACCCACAGCTTATTATCAATAAGACTGGACAAACATTCGACATTACTATTGCTACTGATCCAGCAGTAGAAGGAGAGCGTTTTTACTCTTATGCTTTTGAAGTAGAAGATGAGGGTAAATTGACAGATGTTGTTTCTTTGGGTATCACGATACTAGAACCTATAGTAATAGTAGAAACGACACCCCTTGATCAAGTATTGACTGGTGCATTGTTGAATCAAGCTGGCCCTGCTGGTACAGGTGGATTAGACCTTGATACTGGTGATAGTGTAGGTTCTAATGATGAGAGAGCAGAGCTTCAAGATGAAGGTATTGACTTCGATAAGACAGCTGATACGAACTGGAGACAGCAAATCTCTGGTGTGAATAATGCAATTGTACGTTTCGTAAACTTGGGTCTAGTAGCTGAAAACTTGACTTTCGATAAAGTAGATAATAAAGAGCAAGTATTAGCTGCTTATAATGCAGGTGCTTCATTGGTAGGTACTGATGACCTAGCAAATCCTTCGGATGATACCGCTGGTGAGTTAGTATCAGAGCAAGTACAAGTAGGTGATGTATTCTCTGTGTTTGGCAACTCTGGCAGATACTACCTATTGCAGTGTACTGCTGTGAATGCAACTACTGATAATAATAATGATGGCTACGAATTCGCGATTAAGTACTAGTCGTTGAATTGAAGTATCATACCAATCCATATTTAGAATTATTATTACTCTGAATCTGGATTAGTATTATTATAAAAAGCCTCTTGTGTGGAAACATGCAAGAGGCTTTTTTTCACTTTGTACAAGAAGAGATGGAAGGTTAGGCAACGTACAAGAATAAATTCAAGGTGGCTTCTTGAGATTATTTCAACAATAGTTCTTTCTTTTGCGTTTCGTTAGGGCTTGCGTAGAAATAAATTCTCCATCAAAGTGTACCATTTATTTCTACGCAAGCCCTAACGATAAAAATACGGAACGCATGATTATTATACTATCACCTGCCAAAACACTCGATTTTTCGACTAGCACGTCTAGCACACATACTAAACCGCGCCTACTAGCGGATAGTGAAAAATTAGTGGATGTACTCCAAGAGAAATCAGTATCCGATATCCAACAATTAATGAAAGTAAGTGAGAAGATAGCAAATCTTAACTATAATCGCTTCCGTGATTTTGCTACTCCTTTTCATCTCGAAAATGCTAAACAAGCCGTACTTGCCTTCAAAGGTGATGTTTATACAGGGCTGCAAGCCGACACCTTTAGTGTGGATGATTTGGAGTTCGCCCAACGACATTTACGTATCCTATCGGGGCTTTATGGGCTACTGCGTCCAATGGATTTGATGCAAGCATATCGTTTGGAAATGGGAACGCGTCTGCAACAAAACGGTAGCAAAAATCTCTACGAATTTTGGGATGCCAAAATTACAAATCTCCTCAACAAAGACCTTGCCGAATCAGGCAGCGAAGCCATTATTAATTTGGCATCTAATGAATATTTTAAATCCATCAAGACTAAACAATTAGATGGGCAACTCTATAAAGTAGATTTCAAAGAAAATAGAGCAGGTGTCTACAAAACTATTGCTTTCAATGCGAAAAAAGCACGTGGCGCAATGGCACACGAAATCATAAAACACCGCATCACCAAAGTCCAAGAATTGAAGCATTTAGTCGCTTATGATTATCAGTTCAATGAGGGACTTTCTAATGAGAAACATTATGTATTCACACGAGATTAAGTACTTTGTCATAAGCAATCTGACAATGAGACCGAGGCTATTTTTGCACGGCTCAAGGCAGAAAACACAGTAGCACTAGAAGTTGGAAAAAAATGAATAAGCAACTACAAGCACATTTAGCCCTATTCGCAGTAGCTCTCATTTATGGTGCTAATTATAGTATAGCCAAAATTGCAATGGACGACGAATGGGTGCAACCACTCGGTTTCATTGTGCTTCGTATCTTAGTAGGCATACTCTTATTTACAGTCACACATCAACTCTTTGTCCGCGAAAAGATAGATCGCGCCGATTTTGTTCGCATTCTGCTCTGTGCCTTATTTGGTGTGGCGATTAATATGTGTTTTTTCTTCGTCGGACTGAAAGAGACCACGCCTATCCATGCCTCGCTCATTATGACCACCACTCCCATGTTGGTACTTATCGCGTCTTCGGTGCTACTCAAGGAAGTTATTACTCCACGAAAAATTATAGGTATTCTTATAGGTGCATCAGGTGCTATTTTATTGATTACTTATGGACAAAAAATCTCTTTCCAATCTAGCCAATTTTTAGGGGATATTCTTATCTTCCTGAATGCCTTTTCCTTTGCTATTTATTTAGTCTTGGTGAAACGCCTAATGGAAAAATACCATCAAATCACGGTACTACGCTGGACATTTATGCTTGGTCTAGTCATGGTACTCCCTTTTGGCATAAGCGATGTTCATACAGTAGATTGGGGTAGTTTTCCGCCACTTGTTTGGTTTTCGGTTTTTTATGTTTGTGTTTTTGCTACGTTTTTCACTTACTTACTCAATGTCACTGCCCTGAGCATTGTAAACCCTTCCGTAGTGAGTATTTATATTTACCTACAACCTGTCATTGCAGCTACCATTGCTATTGGTATGGGGAAAGACTCCCTCACTACTATCAAAATGGTTTCCGCTGCGCTTATTTTTGCAGGGGTATATCTGGTGAGTACGAAGAAACGAAAAGCCTGATTTCCCATTGCTTGCGTAGAAATAAACAATACAGTTTAGGGATGACTTTATTCTGACTTCAGATCAGATGAAAAATTAACACGCACTACTTAGGCAATTCACATTAATAAAGTGCACAATTTTAGGGTAGTTATTTTTTCTTCTGATAAACCTTTAAAAACCCTGTCTGCCGTCAGGCAGGCGCGTATAGCCTAGCTAAATAAGATTTTTTCAAGGCTTATCAGAAGGGAAAAGATCAGTATAAAATGTGCAATTTATTATTGGGAGTTGCCTTACTACTATTCCAAGAATCGAAAAACACTTGGCGCAGCGTTACATTTCCCAACTAGTACTATTTTATCATTCAAAACCTCCAAGTCTCGCACTTCCCCATCCAAGCGAAAACCTGAATCCTTAGGTGTAATTTCTACAAAGCCGTCTTTACCATCGCCTTTTAGAAACGTTCCATAATTCGCATCATAACGTCCAACTTCGGGTTTTGCACTATGAAAATTTCCTGCAAGTAAGATGTCCATATGTCCATCCTTATCAAAATCGTGAAGAGCTAGACCATAAATAGGCGCGAGTTGGGCAGCGAAGGGCAAAGCGTGTACTTCAAAGCTGCCATTTCCGCTATTGAGTAAGAGCGAACTAGCAAGCGTATTGGCTTCTAATCGCAACGTACCTTTTAGCTCTTCAGGCGTAAAAATGTCTTCCATTGTTTCGCCTACATAATTGTTGTAGCGCAAATATTTTTTCTTGAGGTGTGGGAGTTGATTCACCAAATCCGCACGGCGAACCATGGGGAGGAGTACGCCATCTTCGTAGCGACAAAGAATTTGTTCAGCCGTTTTATTTCCATCAAAATCATTGACATAAAGATAAATCGGTTCATCTGCACTCGCCTCGAAACGTGAATTCAATCCATGATTTCCTACTACATAATCCATATCACCATCCGCATCTATATCGGCTGCTTTGATACAATTCCACCAGCCGTTGGAATTGGAGAAGGCTTCTTTTTTGCGGAAATTTCCATTTTTATTTTCAAAAATCTGCACAGGCATCCACTCGCCTACTATGAGCAAATCCAAGTCTGTATCACCATCATAATCTGACCAAATAGCATCCGTCACCATGCCTATACGTTTCAAATCAGGGGCACGCTCAGGAGCAACATTTTGGAAATTGCCTTTCCCATCATTTTCCAATAAATAGCTTGTTGGGCGCAGACCATATTGATTTGGACGCATCCGCGTACCTACAAAAAGATCTTGGTCGCCATCGCCGTCATAGTCGGCAGCTTCCACGCAGGAGGACACCATAAATTCAGTTCTTGGAAGACGTTGCGACGATTCGGTGAAATTGCCTGCGCCATCATTCAAGTACAAGCGATCGAGTAAAGCGGTAGGGTTCATCGAATTAGGTGTGCCGCCACTTACTACATACAGGTCTTGGTCGCCATCGCCATCGCCATCGAAAAATTCAGCATCAATATCTTCTGATGCAACGCTACGTGTGAAAACTGCTTGCCCACTTGCTAAAAAACTACCATCTGCTTGCCCAAAAAATAACTCACCACTTTGCCCTTGTGCGCCACCGATATAAAAGTCTTCCTGTCCATCGGTATTCACATCGGCTACAGCAATTTTCGGGCCTTCCGTCGAATTCATATGATAAATAAGAGGATGTACATCGAAATCGGAAAAGCGATTTTCTTTATGTGTGAAATTAGGAGGATTTGTTTGGGTAAAAATTGGAGTAGTGGACGGGTGACTCCAAAGTCTGTCCACTTGCATGCTTCCTTCCGACTGCCTCAAGGTAATCCGCTGATTCGCCGCCACATCGGTCAAAACGGTACTCCGCCCATCTACCCATTCCACAATCACCGAATCTACCTGCGCTACCTCTCCCAGCCCAAAATGCGGATGATAGTCCATCGAAGATTGAAAAGCGCGCATTGGCATATGTTCGATATAGCTGCTTTGCTCGCCATATTTCAACGTGATTTTAGTACCTAAGGCAGCTAGATTCTTACCTTCTCCTTCCAAGGAAAATTGTAAATAATTAGCCGTGCTATCCGTCTCATTTCGATAGATAGAAGCCAACATATTCACATTATTTATTACCAAATCTAAATCGCCATCATTATCCAAATCACCATAAGCCGAGCCATTGGCGTGTCCAAGTTGTGCCAAGCCCCAGTCTTTTGCTTTATTTTCAAAAAGTAAATTCTGCTTATTTTGAAAGGCATAATTCGGCACAGGTCGCACAGGAATCGAGTCAATCAAAGCCTTATAATCTACCGCACCTTTACCACCTGCTACGATGGTGCGTTGGGTTTCTTCATTGGCTATAAAATCAATGTAATCTTGATCGGTAAGGTCTTGATAGATGCCATTCGCTACAAAAATATCGCGCCAGCCATCATTATCTAAATCACAAATGAGTGCGCCCCAACTCCAATCGGTCGCCTCCACACCTGCGATGCGTCCAATCTCTGAAAAGGTGCCATCGGTATTATTGAGGTGTAGCATATTGCGCGTAAATTGGTGATAATAATCATTCTCCAAACTATATTGATAGCGATTCCAGCCCTCGAAAGTGGTTTTTTGTTTGATGTCTCCGTCCTTTTCTGGCAGCATTTCCGTTACGAATATTTCAGGATAGCCATCGTTATTAATATCGCCCATATCTGCGCCCATAGAAGCCGCGCTAATGGAGCGCATTTGCTGTTCCAATTCCTCACGGAAAGTCCCATCGCCATTATTTATGTAGAGGTAATCGCGCTCGAAAAAATCATTAGACACATAAATATCTTGCCAACCATCGCGGTCGATATCGCCTACCGTCACCCCTAGACCAAAGCCAATAATACTGCCATAAATTCCTGCTTCTTCGCTCACATCTACGAAGCTATTTCCTTCATTGCGGTAGAGCTTATCGCCTCCGATTGGGTCGCGTTTGGGGCGTTCATTTTTTCGAAGATTGAAACTTCCTATCGCTTTGAAGGAATTATTTAGCAGGTATAAATCCAAGTCGCCATCCTTATCGTAATCAAAAAATACACCATGAGTAGAAAATCCTTTATCTGCAATGCCATAAGCCTCGGCTTCTTCCGTGAACGTTCCATTTCCTTGATTGATAAACAACTCATTTTCCTTATTATCGCCTTCTACATTACCAGAATTGCAAACATAAATATCCATCCATCCGTCTGCGTTAATATCTACCATCGCCACACCTGTAGACCACGCACGTTCACCTGCTACACCTGCTGCTGTTGTCACGTCTTCAAATTGAAAATCACCTCGATTCAAGTACAAGCGATTGGGCTGCATATTGCCTGTAAAGTAAATATCCTGTAGTCCATCCCCATTCACATCACCCAATGCGACACCGCCGCCATTATAGAAATTGCGATAGCGATACACATTAAATGTCCGATCATACTTCAAGTCATTTCGGAAATCTATACTTGTTTCCTCTGCGGCAAGTAAACTAAAACGAGGTGTTTGTGTGCTGCGTTCATCTTTACTACAAGCAAACAATAAGAGTAGAATAAATGCGTATAAGAGTTGTTTCATATTTTCTTCTTGTGCGGGTGAAGTTAGGGAGTTTTTAGGAATGATAGGAGTTTGAATTACTTCTGAAAATACTTTTTTTGTTTTTTCTATTAGACCTTATTCTTTGAGTGAAAACGATTTAAGGACTTCCTGTTTATTTTTACGTAAGCCCTAAGTCAAGTAAATTGAATACTTTTTAGATGTTACCAATATGTTTAAAACCCTTTGAAGAAATCTTAAAAGCCTATCAAAGGAATTCTATCAAAATAAAGGCTGAACCACTAGAAGATAGTCCAATAGCGGATACACTAGGGCTGAAAACAAGTAAGTTTTTGGGCTTACCATTTTTGCCAGAAGCACGGGAATATCCCATAGATGTGAATGGAGCACCGATGGTATTAGTGGCACAAATTAATTTTAGTGAGCTACCACCTCTACCCGATTTTCCTGAAACGGGCTTGTTCCAACTTTATTTATCACCTGAAAGTTGGTTCGATGAAGAATCTGCTGTTTTATACATCAGTGAAGAAGAAATGAAAACTTCGCCACGTAGCGATTTTTCTTTTCTCACAACAGCAGCCTATGAAGAGATTCCAGTGATGAAAGTGCATCGTTTAAATTTTGAATCCGCACGAGACTATGGTGGTATACAGGATTGTCAATTTGATATGAAATTTAATGACTTAGAGGCTTGGGAATTTATAGAAACACTGGATGAAAAAAACGAAGCAGAGGCAACTAAATATCTTAATGCAGAAGGTCATAAACTAGGCGGTTATGCCGAATTCACACAATCCGATCCTAGAGGAGGGAAATTTCGAGAAGGGGATGTGCAATTGCTCCAAATAGATGTGGATAATGAAATCATGTTTGGAGATTCAGGAATAGGCCATGTCTTCATTAGTAGAGCAAACTTGCAGGCAAAACGATTTGATAAAGCTTATTTTTATTGGGACTGTTGCTAGGAAATACCTATAAATCAGGTCTTCAAACTTGCAATTTTGTCCTTTGCAGAGATGCCTTGAAAAGACTATATTCGCACTTTAGTATAAAAGAAGCTAATCAATTAGGATGAAATAGCTCCCTATCTAATTAGGATTTTTTTTATTTTCATTTTCATTCCTATTTTAATTGGATTTTCATAAACTCTAAATAAGATTAGAGCGTTGAAATCATTGAAAATCCAATCAATTACAAAAAGTAAAAAATAAATAAAGTGGCTTACAAATCAGATGTAGAGGCAGTTGATGGCTTGGCGCAGTCCTATGCCGACCTCAAAAGCGAAATCGGGAAAGTAATCATTGGACAGGATGAAGTAGTGAAAAATGTGATTATTTCTCTGTTTAGTAATGGACACAGCCTCCTTGTAGGAGTACCTGGGCTAGCAAAGACCTTACTGGTGAGTACCATTTCGGAAGTACTCGATTTGGAATTCAAACGTATCCAGTTCACACCTGACTTAATGCCTTCGGATATTACAGGTTCAGAAATTTTGGGCGAAAGTCGAAAGTTTGAATTCAATAAAGGCCCGCTTTTCTCCAATATCGTTTTGGCGGATGAGATTAACCGTACACCACCTAAAACACAAGCGGCACTACTGGAAGCAATGCAAGAACGCTCTGTGACCGTGAATGGGGTACGCCATTTATTACCGAAGCCTTTCTTTGTATTGGCAACACAAAACCCAATCGAGCAGGAAGGAACCTACCCACTACCAGAAGCACAGCTTGACCGCTTTATGTTCAATATTCCACTAGATTATCCTACCTATGAAGAGGAAATCGAAGTCGTGAAAGGGACAACAAAGGTGGTAAAATACGACCTAAAGCATGTCCTGACGGGAGAACAAATTATGTATTTCCAGAATCTTATTCGCAAAATTCCAATTGCAGATAATGTACTAGAATATGCAGTAGGTTTGGCTACTAAAACGCGCCCGAATACAGCACGCGCTACCGATAAAGTAAACAATTATATTTCTTGGGGCGCAGGACCACGTGCATCGCAGTACTTAGTATTGGGTGCAAAATGCCACGCTGCTATTTCAGGGAAATATTCACCAGATATAGAAGATGTACAAGCAATTGCGAATTATGTGCTTCGTCACCGTATCGTCCGCAACTATAAGGCGGAAGCAGAAGGCATCTCAGAAGAGGATGTAATCAAGAGCTTGTTCTAAATAGCATCTATTAAATAGGCTAGAATAAAGAAAGCCGCTTGTTTCAATTGTGAAGCAAGCGGCTTTTGTGTTTCAAGTATTAGGTTATAAGCTTTAATAGGAGTGACTGCCGTAGCAATCACTCCGAGCACTATGAAGCTCTATGTCATTCTTTAGATTTGTTGGTTGTTAGCATAACGCGCCCTTCATCTAATTCATTGTAAAGGGATAGTAAATTTTTGTTTTCATAATATATACTTATCAATTTGTCTTTCTCTCATACCATTCTTCTCTCAAAATACCCATCCCGATAGAGTCATAATAAACGCCCTTCACGATGCGGGCTTTTCGGAAACAAGCTTCTTGAAGAAAACCTAATTTTTCAGCCAATCGCATCATGCCTTTGTTACCCGACCATGTTCTCAAATCGAGACGAACAAGTGTTTCATCTTCCTGGAATAAATAGTCAATCCAAAGCTTAAGCGCGTGGTAGCCGATGTTTTTGCCCCATTGCCGATCATCATAAATCGCGATGCCGATGCACTTCCAATTAGTGACTTCACTTTCCCAATACCAGTTTACTGTACCTATGAGTTCATCAGTTGCAAGATCTGCAATTACGAGTCGGGTTCTTGGAGATTTCCAGCGTTGCGTTTGTATTTTTTCTTGGTATATTTTGATTTGGTTTTCTATCTCTGCGCTTGTTTTTCTAGGGTAGTATGGTCCATTGAAATCCATCCAAACATGGTCTCCTTCATTCCACTTTCTGTAGGTATCGAAATCTTTAATTTCCCAATCTCGGATGGTGATAGTTTTATTTTGTAATCTCATTACCATGTCCATTCTTCCAAGCCCAGTTGGAGGTCTTGAGTAGAACTGTTAAAACTAAATTTCACATCCTCGAAAGTAGGTGCGCGCCACTTCGATTTCAGCGGTTTCGAGAAAACATAAGGCTCTTTAGGTATACCCAATATTCCTTGATCGAGCGTACCATTGTCATTCACATCGTGGAAGAGTGCCACCGCATAAGTCCCATAGGAAAGGTCTTTCACCTCCACTTGAATACTGCCAGTCTGCCTTATTTTTTCGCCTATTAGAATCATTGCTGCATCCTTCTGTAGAAAATTTTTTTGGGAATCATATACCCCTATCCACACATGACCTTTTGCCTCTTCAATGTTTTCAATATTAAGTACCAAACTTGTTTTTTCAGTAGGTATAAAAAAACTACAAAGCAACAACAACAGGAGGGGCAATAGAAAAAGTGCTTTACCTGACATGAGTTTGAAATTGATTCTATTAATAAACGTAGATGGCGTTTGTATTAGGTATCGGGTATTAAGCGTTCAATACTTTTGGCAAGTCATCGCCTGCTTTCACGAAACGCATAGAAATAGAATTGACGCAATGCCGCGTATTCTTGTTCGTGAGGCGTTCTCCTACAAAAACGTGCCCTAAATGCCCGTCGCAATTCGTACAAAGGATTTCTGTACGTCGTCCATCTGCATCCGTTTCGCGTCGCACTGCACCTTCTATTTCATCATCGAAAGCAGGCCAACCACAGCCTGAATCAAACTTATGCTCCGAACTATAGAGCGCGGCATTGCAACGACGACAGATGTATGTGCCGCCCTCATAAAATTTATCGTATTCGCCAATGAACGGACGCTCTGTTCCTTTCTGTGCAATGACGTAATTTTCTTTTTCGTTGAGTGGATTGTATGCCATGCTGTTTTTGTTCTTGTATTAAGATGATATTTTTTATTATGACTCTATCTGAACGCGGAGGCTCAGAGAAATAGTATAAAAAACTCTGCGTCTCCGCGTTCAAAAAAAAATGCAACACTAGTTCAAGCACCACCGCAAGAAATCAGGAAGCACTAAGCCCCATGTTTTAGGATGATGATGCCCACCGCCTACTTCTACATAATGGATATCATGTTGCTCATACCCCAAGTGGCGTAGCGCACGAATAACATCTAAGGTATCATCAATCGAATCAATTACGCCATTATTATTTCTATCTTCTTTTTCGTCTTCTGTGCCTGTTTGTAGCCAAAATTTCAAGCCATCGCGCTTGCTACTTTGATACAGAAAATCTTGCATAATACGATTCGCATCAGGGTCATGTGCATGCACTGGTTCAGATCGCCACCAGAAAGAACCTGAAAAGACCCCTACTCTTCCGAAGTGTGTAGCATTGTTCCACACCAAATCAAACGCCATCAATCCACCTAAAGAGAAGCCTGCAAAAATGCGCTTATTCAATTCGGGGGAAATACGGTAGTGTTGCTCCGTAAAGCACAAGAGTTCTTCTATCACAAATCGGCTATACAATCCTGCACGTCCGCCACGTCCTTTATAATCTGCTTGTTGGCTCGTGCCATATTCGTGCATTCTATCATGATTCGCATGAATAGCTGCTACAATAATAGGCGGAATTGTGCCATTGTTCATGAGGCTTTCTAAGGTCGTCACTAAACGAATGGCTTCCATATCTTGCCCATCATTGAAATAAATGATGGGATAGTTATTTGTGTTTTCTCCATAATCACTAGGCGTGTATATGTCTATACGTACTTCGCGTTGCAAAAAAGAAGATTGATGATAATGTGTAAACTGTTCGATAGTGGTATTAATTTTTAATGCTTCTTGTTCCAAAATGTTTTATTTTATAGCGCTTAATGGCTTCACCAAAGAGGTAAGGGAACAGATAAAAAATAACCTACCAATTTTACTTACTCTTTTTCCCTCATACTTCGTTAAAAAGCCTCGCCGTAGCTAAGGCTATGCCTACGTTTTTTGCCTGCTTGCAGCAGACAAGCCTTGTATGATGAAAAAATAGCTTCGCAAAACCCGCCTGCTCCGCTTGTCGGGCAGGCTTTGGTAGATTATTTCTTATCTGCTCCCTAATTGAAAATTGCTACGTCTTAATTTTCCATTTTTAATTTTCCATTCTCCATTTAGATACTGAATATCTCCGCGCAAAGTCCTACTTTTGTAGGACTTTTCCATCTATTAAGACTTAAAAAATAGCATTCGTGACACAAAGACATTATAAATGGTATTCGCAGAACTTGAGCATGGACACAGAGATGCTTGTTTTCGGCGATAGTGGTTATCCAGTACTCCTATTCCCAACTACCCTTGGTCGCTACAATGAATGTAGCGATATGCTGTTGGTAGAGTCGGCGCGCTACTTTGTAGAACAAGGCAAAGTCCAAATCTACTGCGTAGACGCGATCAATGATCATAGCTGGTACAACAAAAAAGTACACCCTTCTGTTCGCGTAAAAAATCATACCTGGTATGATAAAATGATACTAGAAGAAATCGTAGATAAAGTCCGTTTCAATACGCCTTCGGGCAAGGTGTGTGTAGCAGGCCCAAGTTTTGGTGGCTATATGGCAGGAAATTTTGCCTTTAAGCATCCTGATCGGGTAAGTCATTTGCTTTCTATGAGTGGCTCTTTCAATATTAAGTCCTTCATGGATGGGCATTATGATGATAATGTATTTTTCAATAATCCTGTAGATTTTGTACCAGGCATGAGTCATCCAGAATTGTGGAAGATGAAAATTGTTCTTGGTACTTCCGAGTGGGATATTTGCAAAAAATTCAACGATGAAATGTCTGCTATTTTAAAGGCAAAACACGTTGACCATTGGTTGGATGTGCGTGGCTGGGTAGAGCATGATTGGCCACTTTGGCGCGAGATGTTCCCGCATTATTTGTCTTTGCTATAATGAGATAATGATGTAATGCTACAATGGGAAAATATTGTCGCATTATAGCATTACATCATTGTAGCATTACACCCACTAGCCCGCCCAACCTTCTCTATCCAAACTTCGATAAAGGATCGCTTCGGCAAGGTGTTCTATTTTGATATCAGCACTTTCGTGCAAATCGGCTACGGTGCGCGCTACTTTCAGGATGCGATCGTAGGCACGTGCCGAAAGTTGTTGGACTTCCATTGCTTTTTTTAGGAGTACGACCCCAGGTTTCGTCAGTCCGCACACCTCTCGCACAAGGCGACTCGGCATTTGAGCATTACAACTAATATCTTTATAAGCTTTGAAGCGTTCTTGCTGAATCAATCGGGCTTTTGCTACGCGTTCTGCTATGTGTTCGCTGGCTTCGGCAGGCTTCGCGAATGCCAACTCATCGTAGGAAACAGGCGTTACTTCTACATGCAAATCAATGCGATCGAGTAGTGGCCCTGAAATTTTATTCAAGTAGCGTTTCACGACACCTGGCCCGCACATACACTCCTTTTCAGGATGATTGTAATAACCGCAGGGGCATGGATTCATAGAAGCAACCAACATGAAACTAGCAGGATAATCGACCGTCATTTTTGCCCTCGAAATCGTGACTTTGCGCTCTTCCATTGGTTGGCGGAGTACCTCTAACACGGTGCGTTTAAACTCAGGTAATTCATCCAAAAACAAAACTCCATTATGCGCTAAAGAAATCTCGCCTGGCATCGGATTTGAACCACCACCTACCAAAGCTACATCGCTGATGGTGTGGTGTGGTGCACGAAAAGGACGTGTAGTAAGCAGCGAAGAATTGCTAGGCAATGCGCCTGAAACGGAATAAATTTTGGTCGTATCCAATGCTTCATACAAGGATAGCGAAGGTAAAATAGTAGGCATTCGACGGGCAAGCATCGTTTTTCCTGCACCAGGCGGCCCGATTAGGATAACGTTGTGTCCTCCTGCGGCAGCTATTTCTAGGGCACGTTTTATGTTTTCTTGTCCTTTCACATCCGAAAAATCGACACTATAAATATCTTGGGTATCAGCGAAGACTTCTCTCGTATCTACTTCTACAGGCGTGAGGGTTTCTGTGCCGTCAAAGAATGCAATAGCATCCTTCAAATTATCAATGCCATAGACTTCTAAATTATTTACAATAGCTGCTTCCTGTGCATTTTCTTTGGGTACAATAATGCCTTTAAATTTCTCCTTCCGTGCTTGTATCGCGATGGGCAACACCCCTTTTATAGGACGCAAACCACCATCTAGCGATAGTTCACCCATGAGAATATAGTCTCCTAATTTATCTGCTTTTATCTGTTTGGTAGCTGCTAGTAGACCAATAGCAAGCGGCAAATCAAAAGAAGAACCTTCTTTGCGAATATCGGCAGGGGCAAGGTTGATGATAAGTTTGAGGCGAGGAACTTTGTAGCGAACATTTTTGACGGCAGCTTCGATACGCGAAAAGCCTTCTCGAACTACATTATCAGGAAGCCCTACGAGGTGTAAAAATTTATGCCCCACTGGCACGATGCCTCCTGCATTCACTTCTACCGTTATTGTTTTTGCATCTACTCCAAAGACTGCGCTGGCGTAGGTTTTGACGAGCATCGGAAGGTGATTTTTTGTATGAGAAAAAAGACTCTTGTCCTAAAATAGACTTTATTTACAAAAAATACTATAGAAGAAAAAGTAATTATTTTTCACTCTATCAAGGCACAAAAAGCGAATATATCCCGTGTATATTGAGTATTTTTGGAACGAAGCCCGCCTGCTCCGCGAACGGGCAGGATAGGGTGGAAAAGAATGTTTTTAATTCATAGCATTTCTTGTGAATAAAGTCTAATATCATAAGCAAGGTAGGATTTTTCTTTCGGATGGCAAATTTTGGTAATGGATTATCAAGTTAAGCCGCTTTCCTTTACATCTTTTTCAATAGAAGCAATTCTAATATTTTCTATCTTCGCGGGAAAATTACGTACTAAGTACAATAAAAAGTTACTCTTTTTAATTCCAACTTAATGACAAGTTGCTATTAATAGAAGCTACGTGCTATTTTACTTAATACCTAGTGCTTTACAACTTGAAGCTAAGAACAGAAATCGTGAACTCATTATTTTAATATTATTTGACAATGAAAAGAATATATTTTCTACTCTTCCTACTGTGCAGTTCTTATGCTATGCAGGCGCAAGAGTCTGTAGAGATCGTACCGATTGAACCTGACCAATATGCCAATACCATCACAGCAGATGATTTGCGGCAATTGCTTGTTCCTTTGGCTTCCGACCAATTTGAAGGCCGCGAAACAGGCACTGACGGACAAATAAAAGCTGCCCGTTTCATAGCAGATAAATTTCGTTCTTATGGCTTACCAAAGGTAGGCGAAGAAAAGAGCTATTTCCAAAAAATAGTATATAGTAGCGAAAGCTGGGATAGCGTCGCTATGAATGTAGGAAAAAAAGGCTATCGTCATTTATGGGATTTTTACAGCTTTGCTACGAAAAACAAAGACCTTCCTTCGGCAACAATCAATACGGTTACTTTTGTAGGATATGGCATTGAAGATACACGTTACAATGACTATAAGACGGCTAATGTAACAGGCAAAAATCTTATCATGTACGGCGGCGAGCCAATGGATGCAAGCGGTAATTCCTTAGTGACAGGTACAAAGGAACTATCCGATTGGTCTACGGATATGGATAAGAAGTTGAAATTGGCGAAGCAAAAAGGCGCGAAATTTGTCTTTGTGATTGACCCGAATATTAAAGAAAATATCGCAGAAAATCGTCGTTTTTTATTAGGGCGTGGAATGAGTATCGGAGAAGGTGCTGATGACACAGAAGAATTCCCGAATCATGTCTTCATTTCTTCTACTCTAGCGAAGGATTTGATGGGGAAGAAGGCGAAGAAAGTTATCAAATTCAGAGATAAAGCAAAGGCAAAAGGTGGTGTAAAAGTCTTTTCATTCCCTACCAAGGTTTCTTTAGCACAAAAGAAAAATAGTAAAAAACTCGTTGGCTCGAATGTGCTAGGTTACATTGAAGGTACAGATCCGAACTTGAAAGAGGAGGTTGTGGTAGTAACGGCACACTACGACCACTTGGGTAAACGCGGTGACGACATCTTCAATGGTGCAGATGATAATGGTTCTGGTACATCTACCGTAATAGAGGTGGCTCAGGCCTTTGCAGAGGCTAAAAAAGCAGGTGATGGCCCGCGCCGTAGTGTATTATGTATGCTTGTATCGGGAGAAGAAAAAGGCTTGCTTGGCTCGAAGTACTATACCGAATTTCCAACTTTTGCTTTGGAAAATACGGTTGCAAATGTAAATGTGGATATGGTAGGTCGTGTGGATGAAAAACATGCGGATAATCCAGAATACATCTATGTGATTGGTGCAGACCGATTGAGTACAGAATTGCATGAAATCAATGAGGCGGCGAATAAAAAATATACGCAGCTGGAATTGGATTATACCTACAATGCAGAAGACGACCCGAATCAATATTATTATCGTTCGGATCATTACAACTTTGCAGAAAAAGGAATTCCCGCTATTTTCTATTTCAATGGAACACATAAGGATTATCACCGCCCATCGGATACGGTAGAGAAAATTAACTTTGATAAAATGGCTAAGATTGGACAGTTGGTATTTTATACGACTTGGGAATTAGCTAATCGCGATAAACGTATCGAAGTAAATGTGCCGCAGAAGAAGAGAGAGAGAAGGAGATAATTACCGTCTCTATCTGATTAGAATATAAAATTCAACTACAAGTGTCAAGTGCAAATCCAATTTCGGACTTGTGTTTGATACTTATAGTTGAACTTCAAACTTAAACATACCCTAAATTTTAGCTACAATTCTTAGCTCTAAAAATATCATTTCCTTCATTCCTTGACATTCCCCCCTACAAAGCCTTATATTTATAGCAGATTTTAGAAACACTTACATTTATTAAAGGCACTGTAAAAATGAAAAGATTAGTACTACTAATCCTAGCACTCCCATTAGTTGTGCTAGGACAGATAACTCCTTCCAATATCCTATTTCATGGTATGGGTAAGTCGAATGACTATGCACTAGCAGACATCAATAAGGATGGTACGCTAGATATTGTCGTTGCCAGTACGAGCGGACTGACCTGGTATCCAAACGAAGGAACTACCCAAACGAACTACACCCGACAAAAACCAATTGATACAACTACACCTTATTTTTCGGTAGCAGCAGTCGATTTGAATAAAGATGCTTTGCCTGACTTAGTGGTAAGCGTCGAGCTGAATAATGAGACAAAACTGATCTGGTATCAAAACAAAGGTAATGGAAACTTCAGCCCTAAAACAATACTTGATGAAGGCATCACAAACTCTAATTCGATAGAATTAAAGGATTTGAATAGAGATGGCTGGACAGATATTGTTCTCTTAGAAGAAACCATGACCCGAATATACCTCAATGATGCAGATGGAAATTTCCTTAAAAAAAGTACGTTGAAGACTAATTTTCATCCAACTCATATAGCCGATATGAATGGCGACAACTATCCAGATTTGATAGAGGTCAGTTCAAGCGGAATTCGCATCATGTCGAATAACACTAGAGGGCGATTTGCAGAAATAGAATCTTTACTAGCTACAACTCAAAACAGCTTTTTCCACCTCACTACACTCAATGAGGATAGCAATATGGATATTGCTCAATTTATTTGGGATGGGAATTCGGTTAATCTTTCACTACATCTGAATGCAAATAATGGAACATTCACCAATACAATAAATAGGAATCTAAACTTACCTTATGATTCAGATAAAGATGCCAACTTCTACCTGCACCACATGGATGGAGATGGGCTACTCGATGTAGTATTTATCTTGGATAATGATGAAATTTATTGGCTTAAAAATTTAGAAAACTACAACTTTTCAGGGGAAGCAATGCTCGCAAAGGCAGTATTTGGAATCGCTATTCAGCCTGAAGATACTAACCAAGATGGAATCGTTGACTTCATAGAAGTAGAAGGCGCACAACGCTATTTATTGCTACATGAAAACAATGGTACAGCTCAATTACTGCATACCGATGTGGCAGAAAATGGAAGAATTTTACAAACTACTATTACTGACCTCAATAATGATGGGTACGAGGATGTGCTTGCTTTTTTTGCCTATGATAACGAAGCTAGAGCCTATTTTAATAATCGGGCAGGTGGCTTCACAGAGGAGCTTTTCCTTTCCGATGCGCCTATAGAGCAACTCCTTGATATGGATAATGATGGTGATTTGGATGCACTTACCGTTTCCTATAATCGAGCCTTATGGTCGGAAAATGATGGTACGAATAAGTTCAGAAATCGCTATTTGATAGCCGTAGATGATGCTTTTAGTGAAGCTGCCTTTTATTGCTGTACGCCTACTAGCCCGCTCGTAGGTGATTTCAATAGCGATGGCATTCCTGATGTTTTAGTGTATAGACGAGCAGCGCAAGCCTTATCTTGGTACGATGGAAAAACCTCTGAAGAACACCTCATTCAATCACCACTCGCTATTCAAAAAATGCAAGTAGACGATGCAGACAATGATGATGCGATAGATATTTTCGTACAGCAGGGAGCAAGAATGATCGTTCTAAAAAATGATGGAACTGGCACATTTGATATGGATGCACGAATTGATTTGGAAAGCACCTTAGGCGAAACAACCCTAGTAGATTTGAATGCAGATAATTATTTGGATATACTGCAATATTGCTCGGAATCAAGCTGCACAGACGATATATTGTACTATGAAAATAATAGATCTGGCACATTCATCAAAAAAAATATAGCTAGTAATTACTATTCTGATTTGCCACCTGTAGTAGTAGATATTGACCTCGATGGCGATAAGGATATTGTACAAAGTTGCTTTAATGCGGAGCAAATAGCAAGCAGCTTACAAGTCTTACTCAATGACGGAAATCAGAATTTCGCACTAGAACCACTCGAAGGTTTGAATTGTGTACGAGATATTCAATTGAATGACTTTGATAAGGATGGTGTTACAGATATTTTAGTTACGAGTATTCCTACTGCTGTGCTTCCAGAGGCTTTATTTCTGGCAAATTATGATGAAATGCTTCACAATCGAGCAGAAAATGGGACAACTATAAAGGCACTTACGGCATACCCCAATCCTTTTTCGGAAGAAGTAAAGATTCCTCTACCAATAAAGGAAAATGATGCTCCTACTTATCAAATTCGCATTTTTAATACTTTTGGTATCGAAATTCACCCTAAAATACTTAGTAATGATGAGCATTTTATAATAAATGGTTCTAACTTAGCAATAGGGATCTATAATTATCAAATTTGGCAAAACCAGAAGTTTTTATATACAGGAAATTTAGTTCGTATGTGTAATTAGTTTATATCAAAAAAAGTGGACTTTCCAAATTTTAAAACAACCATAACAACTATTGACAATGTTAAAAATGACCAAATATCATTTTTCCCGTCTATAAGTAAGTAGCATTAAATAAATAATACTTTTGGTACTACTTATTAGATCTTATTCTAAAGTATTTTGTAAGCAGCTAAAAGGTCTTTTCCATGCAATACAAAATACTTTAGAATAAGATTTAGAGTCAACTTTTTTTCAAACGTTAAACCTTCTTAATTGATTTACAAACTGTAATTATGAGAAAAACACTTTTTACGCTTATAGTAGCTAGTCTACTTATAGTGCAAGTCTCTTTTGCACAAAATACGAACCATAAAAATGGTTTATCCTACAACCTTACTGCCTTTGATTATTATTCACCTGCGGTGGATGATTTATTCAATGCAGATGGAAACACGACAATAGGAGCAAAAATTGCCTACCACAGAAATTTAGGTGGTGCATTGAACTTAGAAATCCCAGCACGTCTTGGTATTGTAGAATTACCTACGCTCGATGCAGCTAGTAATATCGTAAATTCTAATAGTAAGATGACTGGTGGACTGGAAGCATTGCTTCAATTGCAACTTGCTAAAGCAGGTAGCTTACTCGTGCCATATATCAGCGCGGGAGTGGGTGCAATAGGTGTGGAAGGACAAGGCTTAGGTATTCAAGTACCTGTAGGAGTAGGACTTGATTTACGCCTTTTTGACAATTTCTATTTACAAGGTCGCTCCGAATATCGTTTAGGTTTAGATGATTATGCAGACCTTGATGGCAAGCAAAATCACCTAGCACACAACTTTGGTGTGAAAGCACTATTTGGCGGCAGTGATACGCCAAAGCCAAAGAAAGATCCTGATACAGATGGCGATGGCATAACAGATATGAATGACCAATGCCCGAATGTGATTGGTACAGCAGCAATGAATGGTTGCCCAGACTCGGATAGCGATGGTGTAGCAGATAAAGATGATAGCTGCCCTAACGTAGCAGGTCTTGCAGCTATGAATGGTTGTCCTGACTCGGATGGCGATGGCTTGGCAGATAATACAGATAAGTGTCCGAATGAAGCTGGCCCGAAAGATAATGAAGGTTGTCCGATAGCAGATGCAGATAAGGATGGCGTAGTGGATGCGGATGATAAGTGTCCGAATGAAGCTGGCCCAGCAAGCAACGATGGCTGCCCTGTAGCAGATGCAGATGGCGACGGCGTAGCAGATGCAGATGATGAGTGTCCGAACACAGCAGGAAAAGCAAACCTAAATGGCTGCCCAGATAGTGACAATGATGGCGTGGCAGACAAGAAGGATAACTGCCCAACAGAAGCAGGGAAAGCAAGTCTAATGGGTTGCCCAGATAGTGATAACGATGGTATAGCGAATAAGAATGATCGCTGCCCAACAGAAGCAGGCCCAGCGAATAATAATGGCTGTCCTGTGAAAGAAATAAAAGAAGAAGACAAGAGAACACTAGAATTTGCGGCACAGAACATCCAGTTCGAGTCGAATAGTTCGTACTTCAAGCAGACTTCTTTGGAGAAAATGGATGAAATTGCACGTATCTTGCAAGAGTATCCCGGCTACAATGTTAGCATTGAAGGACATACCGATAGTGCTGGCGATGGTGCTTACAATCAAATGCTTTCTGAAAAACGTGCAAAGCGTTGCTACGAATACCTAGTAGAAAAAGGAGTGACTGCATCACGCATCACGCATGCAGGTTATGGTGAAACACGTCCTATTGCTGAAAACAATACCGCAACAGGACGTAAAACAAATCGTCGAGTGACCTTTGATTTGTTCCGTCGTTAATAAGAATATAGACTCTTTTGAGTGTGAGAAGCCCCGTTCTGCGTTGCAGGGCGGGGCTTTTTGGTATAATAGATTTTATTTTTATTGAAGGTCTAATTTACGATTACTGCCGTAGTATTCATTACTCCCAAATGGTTACGGTGACGAATAGCCACATGATAACTTCCTGTGGGGAGACTACCACCAAGATAAATCGGTGAATTACCTTGAGCATCTACCACATCGCCATCTCGTTGTATGAGGGCTGCTTGTTGTAATTGAATCGTACTTGCTGCCCCCATTGGTCGCAATTCAATAGTTACCCAGTCCACGATAGCATCATTCCCTGTTACAGTCAGTAG
>CALGLY010000349.1 GCA_937959095.1 uncultured Saprospiraceae bacterium | reverse complement strand
TCCTTGTTTTTATGGCTCATACACCTATAGCCAAACACCTGATACCCTCATGCACATAGATGCGCTTGCTACCCCCATAGCAGATAAGGTATTTTTCGCAGGAGAAGCCACTTCCAAAGAAGGACAAGGTTATGTACATGGTGCTTTGCTTTCAGGCATCCGCGAAGCGCAGCGATTTGGTGCGTCGATGGGTAGTATCTTGGGCTTAGAGGATTATTTGAATGCTCAGGAGTTGAGTTAAGATTAACGATTCATCAGCTTATAGGAAATAAGCAGAGGAATCGATTTAAAACTAAAATTTAGTAAGATTCCTTATTCTTCCAAAAATCTTGCACCTTACAGCCCAATCAAAAACGCACTTCATTTTTCATAGCGCATAATGTATGACATTACGAGAAGAGATCCGCACTGCCAATATGTGGCGATTGATGGCTAAACTCACCCCTGTAGCCGTACTTGGTATGTCTATCAATAGTATCAATACCTTTGTGGACGCACTATTCATTGGGCAATTTCTGGGCGAAAAAGCCCTTGCTGCGGTTTCTTTAGCCTTTCCTTTATCGTTTCTAGCGAATAGTTTTGCAGCTATGCTTGGGGTCGGTGGCGCGTCACTCTTGAGTATTGCGATTGGAGCAAAAGATGAAGACACCCAGCGTAAGATATTTGGTAGTACCGTAGTGCTTTCGGTCATTGTTTCCGCACTGCTCATGCTTTTGGGCTGGATATTTGCCCCTGCTATGATAGCAGGCATTGGAGGTAAGGGTGAAGTGCTGGAGCTTGGTACAACCTACTATCGGGTACTCGTATTAGGCGCATTTTTTCAAATATTTGCAGTAGCCCTCAATATGCTCGTGCGTGCCGAAGGAAAGATAGCCGCCGCTATGGTCATGGCGATTATATCGACAGTGCTGAATATGATTCTCAATCCGATATTTATTGGGTATCTGGATATGGGGATCGCGGGTGCAGCCTATGCGACCATTATTTCTATGTTCCTTTTCTCGCTGATGTCCGTTTGGTACTTCGTGACGAACCGTACTTCCTACAAGGTAGATTTAAGTTATTTCAAACTCGAAGAAAAGCTCGTACGCCCCATCCTCACCATCGGTATTTCCGCTATGATGATGCAAGTGATGTTTGTAGTGCAACAGGTTGTAGTATTCAAACTAGTCGCTATCTATGGCGACGATTGGGACATTGCCTTTATGGGAGCTTGCTATCGCTGCCTGATTTTGATGCTCGTGCCAGGCTTTGGTTTTGCTAGTGCGATGCAGCCTGTTTCAGGGATCAATTTTGGAGCTAAAGACTATACCAGAGTGAAGGAAGCCTTCTGGAAATTTTCTATTGGAAGTACACTGCTCACCTCTATTTTACTGCTATTGTTTGAGTTGTTTCCTGTTTTCATTCTACAGCTGATGCTGCCCAATGCAAGCTTCACGCCTGATGATATTTTCAATTTCAGAATCATGCTTTCACCAGGCTTTATGTTTTCTCTTTTCTTTATGGGCATCATTCTCTTCCAATCTATAGGCGAAGCCAAAGTAGCCGGTATTGTGATGATATTACGCGAAATTGTCTTCTTTATTCCTATTGTGATTGTCTTGCCGCTTTGGTTTGGCATCACGGGCATTTATGCTACGCCTGTCATTCAGAATATCTTTTTAATTCTAATTGTTATTTATCTGATTTGGAAGAAATTTAAGTCTTGGGATAAGGAGGTGAGGGAAGAGGTTTAGAAAGTTGGTAGTTTAAAAAATGATGTATAATCCTAAAAAATGATTCTCGGACAAATCCCGTGACTAAACCGAAGAAAAAGCACAAACCTCTAGCTGCCACTCTGACGTAATACCAATCCATTTTTCAGCTATCTGCATCGCATTTTTGATTGGATAAATAGCGCGCGAAACACTCCAGTTTAATTAGAGCCTGTTGGGATTTTCCTTCCTGAAAACCAATCTCTTATAAAAACCGCCAAAGACAATCTTGATAATCGGTGAACATATGGAACAGTAAGCCTACTGCTACAATTCTAGTTTTTTTGAACAATAGCAATACAAAATACACCGCAATCGCATGATAGGAATGCAAAATATGGAAGCCAATACTACAACGATTCGGGTCAAAAATAGGCTCCGCGAGTAAATGGTCTAGATCGACTAGCATCGTTGCCAGCATGAGGAGGTAGGCACGTTTCCATTCTTTTCTGAAAAATAGCCATGCTAATGCAACAGGGAAAAGGAAGTGGAGGCTGTAGTGGATGAGTGGTTGGAGGACTTCGGTTGTAGTCATTTTTTGATGAATGAATTAAAGTAGTAAGTACTTCGCTTGAATTCTTATTCAAGCAGAAACGTGTTATCGAAACGCTGTTTCGCATGTCGCTTTTGCCTATAGTAAGTGGGGCGAAACAGCGTTTCGAGCACACATTCAGGTTTACCAACCTCTGTTTGGCTTGAATAGAAATTCAAGCCAAACACAACATATTATATCCGATTAACAACTAATATTTCTACCTAAGACTTTGTACTTAATACCTAATACAAAGTTGCAAAGCAACTTGCACTCGATTACCTAAAAATCAATATCTCCATCATCTCCACAGCAGAAATACTTCCTTTCTGTTTGATGAAATCACGCGGCGTATCATCACCGATTTCATAGACGATGGCTTCTGCGCCAAACTGCTTAAAAAACCAGTTTTTAGAGACCGGTGAAGAAGGGTAAGAAGCCCGCTTCCTGGATTCTTTTCCTAGTGCAAGATCAATGCCTTGCAACCAATAGGCAGTGAAATTTGGAATATCTGCTGAGCCGTTTTTATTGGTATAAAAAATATCATAATAAGTAGAGTGAAAATCAAGCCCTAGAAGGAGCTTTGAACGATATTCCGCAGTCTCTTTGACAAAGAAATTGGCTGCAATTCGATTCTCTTCTTGATTATATACTGCCCAATCTCGGTTCGGATCGATACCACCTGCATTGTGTCTCCAATGTCCTAAATCTACTCCATCAGGATTCATTAATGGAAGTACGAGGATGCGGTATTTTTCCCGAAAAGTATTGGATAGAGGCGTATCGTTCATGATTTCTTCTATGAAGGCTTCCATTGCTAAATAGCCCGTCACCTCTGGTGGGTGTTGGCGACTGATAACAGCAATAATATCTTTCTTTTCCGCAGCCCCTTTCCCAATATCTAAGAGGTACAAATCACGTCCTAGTTTGCTTTTCCCTATCACCGAAAATTTAGCATCGCTATGCTGTGCTATTTGCTGGCACCAATCGTAGGTATGTTTTGAATTTTTAACCTCTTGCGCTGCTACCCAAAGCGTATCGCTTCCGACTTCCACAGAAAAAGTCGCATTCACACTATCCACCGCCAAGGTGACCAAACTATCAGGAAGTTCTGTCCAATCCTCTCCATTTCGACTGATTTTAGGCGTATAGCGATGGCTTGCATAAGTATAGTTCAATTCTATATTAATTCGCTTATTGGTAGCCGACCACAGCTTAAAAGCATAATAAGGGCTTTTATTAATTGGCGTATTTTCAGGCTTTATCGTCGCTTGATAGTTTTCTTCTTCGAGATGCTTGAAGTCATTTAATCGAGCACCATCAAAACGATTATCTGCGAATACGCCATTGACTGAATAGGTCTTTTTCTCCTGCATTTCAATCGGTCGCGTCGTCGTATCGACGGGTTTCTCAAACTCAAAGGGTTGAGCTTCGTATACTTTACAGCCTGAAAGAAAGGCTAAAAAGAGAGTTGCTAAAAGGAATTTGTTCGCCATTTTGATGTGTATTTGTTTAACAGAATGTTCAATTTATTCCACCTCCACTATCATTTCAATCTCAACAGTGATATTTCTAGGCAGTGACCCCATTCCTACCGCAGAGCGGGCGTGTTTACCTTTCTCCCCAAATACTTCCACCATCAAATCCGAAAAGCCATTGATAACTTCGGGATGCTGTGTGAAATCATCGCCACAATTGACCATGCCTAGCACTTTTACGATTCGCTTCACTTTATCTAAACTCCCCAATTCTGCTTTCAAAACAGCGAGTTGATTGATCCCTGTCAGTCGTGCGGCAGCATAGCCTTCTTCGATGCTCAAGTCGATGCCTACTTTGCCTTTGATATATGTACCATCTGCCTTTTTTGGGCCTTTCCCTGCTAGAAATAATAACTTGCCTGTTTGTACCGCATTCACATAATTGGCTACGGGAGTGCTTGCTTTCGGCAGCTCAATTCCGAGTGTTTCTAGTTTTTGCTCTATAGTTGATGGTGTGGTTTGTGCTTTCATCGTTGGTGGGTTTGTGGTTTGCTTGCAGCTTGTGAATGCAAGGAGGATTATAGCAAAGAGTAGTACTTTTTT
>CALGLY010000348.1 GCA_937959095.1 uncultured Saprospiraceae bacterium | reverse complement strand
CTATGGCATCCAGCTTCTCGTTGCGTTCATGCTCATATGTTTTTTCCTTTGCCGTAAGAATTTCATTTTTCTTATTGAATTGCTTCAATACTTCTTCCATGCTATGTGTTGTCGCATATACACGCACTGCTTCCAACTTATATTTTTCAGCATTTGCCAGTGTATACTCTGTCACGGCAGCCCGATCTCCCCAATTATATTTACTCTTCACGGTCTGGAAGAATTTTTTCAATCCTGTCGTATCTTGTGAAGCTTTGTCCCACACCAACATTTTAGTCGCCTCAAAAAGTAAAATTCCTTCTTCGTATTCGCGCATCAATGCCTTAAAGTCAGGATATTTTGCTTCTAGTTGCTCTTCCTCAAACTTTAGTGCTTGCTCATCCACGAAGCTATCATAAAGGGCATCTACTACTTGTTTCGCGGTTTTTTTGTTGCGTCCCATACGGATACGCTCGCGTGCTTCGGATTCTGCATATTGTGCAAAATCAGAAAGAGTTGCTTTAAAATCTTTACTAAATGCAAATAACACATCGCGCTGTCCTTCTTCTGAGGCTTTCCATTTAAAAGTCAAAAAATCTTGGGTTAAAGTCTCCTTGAATGCATCAAGTGGAGAAGTCGTTTCTGTGAAGTTCGCGTTGTTTTTGATATTCTCAATCATAGCACGCTTTGCCAATTCGAAGCGACTATCCTGACGAATTTGTTGCTCCAAGCGGCTTTTCATCACATTGTACGATTGCTCTTCGCGCTGCCCTACTCTGCGAATAATGTGCCAGCCTACGCGAGTTTGGATTGGTTTCGTAAATTCACCATCTGCTTTCAGTGCGAAAGCAGCATTCTCGAAGCTTTTTTCATATTTATTAATTCCGAAAAAGCCTAGGTAACCACCTCTGCTTGCACTTGCGGTATCTTCTGAATCTGATTTAGCTAGTGCTTCAAAATCCTCCCCTGCCTTCAATCGCTTATAGAAATCATCTATTTTCGTTTTGGCTGCCACGGCTGCACCTTCTTCCTTACCTACGCGCACTAAGATATGTCCCACTTCCATTTCTCCACGAGCCGTACGACGATTATGTACCTTCACCAAGTGAAAACCGGCATTGGTCTCCACTATATCCGACACCTTATCTATAGGCTGCGTGTAAATAGCATTTTCAAGTTCATAAAAACCATTTGGCAATACTGCCGTGATATAGCCCACGCGTCCACCTTTATTTTTAGAAGACGTATCATCCGAACCTTCTTTTGCTACATCTTCAAATTTCGCACCGCTTTTCAGCTTGCCTTGTACCGCTCTCACTTTTGCTAAAGCTTCATCGCGTACCGATTTTGGCGCGTTTGGCTTCAAACTCACCAAGATGTGGCTAATATCTACATCTTGCTTCTTACGATCATAAGCCTCACGAACTAGCTTATCCGTCACCTCTCTATCCATCAAATAAGAATCAGCGAGTTGCTTACGATAACCTTCCAGTTCGCGTTGTAGCGCAGGAATCGTATCCAAGCGCATATCTTTCGCTTTCTTTACTTTTAATTTAAATTTGGTATAGAGGTCTAAATATTCCTGTAAAGAAGCCTTCGAGAAGTCTGCTTTATCACCATTCGTTTTTGTGTAGATGTAATTAAACTCTGATACAAGTACAGGGGTTTCATCCACCTTGAACAGTACAGGGTCGCTCGCTTTATTCTGTGCTAAGGCTGCATTCCAGCTTATCAATACAACACAAACAATCAGAAACTGCTTTATCATGGGTTTGAATTTTTTACTTTAGAAGTTTGCTTCTTCAACCACTATTGCCGAAGAACGAGAAGATTTAAAACCGCTTTTCATAACGCACGAATAATTACACATCATACGCTAAATCTAAAAAACGCCGCAAAATTAGTAATTATTCTGATATTGGAAGGGGTAGAGTAAATCGCTTTTCACTTATTCCCCTTGTATTTAAGGGTAGTTAGGCAATTCACAAGAATAAATAACACATTTTTAGCAAAAATTGTCAAAGACCAAAAAAAATAGTGCCCTCACAAGCTCTTGCCATAAATTAAATGTCCGCAAATTCCATCCTTGAGTTCTACCACATCAGGGAAAAAGCCCCAACGCTCGAAGCCAAATTTTTCGAGTAGATGAATACTTCCTGTATTAATTTCGATTAATAAGGCAACGAGATGGTTAAATCCTAAGCGTTCACAATCGGCAATAGCATATTCCATAAGTCGCTTACCTACGCCTTGCCCATGATAAGTATAGTCAACATAATAACTTATTTCAGCTATTTTTCGGAGTGCAGCTCGCCTGCCTCTATATGGGCTCAAGGATGCCCAAGCTACTACTTTTTCTTCCAATTCTAGCACATACAAAGGATAACTATCTTCCTGATGTGCTTTTAGCCATGCTCGTCTTTCCTCGGTTTCTAGTTCCTTATGAAAGGCATTGGCATTACCCGCACGAGTGGCTTGATTAATAATTTCTACGATTTGTGGCAAATCTTCGGCTTTCGCAAAACGAATTTTCATCTTTCCTATGTTGAGTTTGTTACCTTTGCGGCTTCATAATTATTTAGGTATCAGGTACAAGGTATTACGTATTAGGTATGAGATAGTTAGAAATTAGTTTTATTGTACCTAATACAAGAGGTATACAGCTTCTTACAAGATGTGGATAGAACACAGAGGCGCAGAGAAATTTAATTAACACCAGCATGGCACAACAGAATTTTGTAGATTATGTAAAAATATGCTGTCGCTCAGGAGCAGGAGGGGCAGGTTCAGCACATTTACTTCGAGATAAAATCACAACGAAGGGTGGCCCTGAGGGTGGAGATGGTGGACGTGGCGGACACATCGTTCTACGCGGTAATCGAAATGTATGGACACTCCTTGCACTCAAGTATCGCAAGCACGTGATTGCAGGCCCTGGAGGACGTGGTGGCTCAAGTCATAGTTCAGGTGCAGAGGGCGAAGACATCATCCTAGATGTGCCACTAGGTACAGTAGCAAAAGATGTGGAAACAGGCGAAATCGAGTTTGAAATCACTAATGATGGCGAAGAGGTTATTCTACTAGCAGGAGGACGTGGTGGACAAGGCAACGCGCACTTCAAGTCATCGACCAACCGAACACCACGCTACGCACAACCAGGCGAAGAAGGGCAAATGGTCTGGAAGATACTGGAACTCAAAGTACTCGCAGATGTCGGTTTAGTAGGACTTCCGAATGCAGGAAAATCGACACTCCTATCTGTAGTGACGGCAGCAAAACCTAAGATTGCCAATTACGCCTTCACCACACTCGTACCAAACTTAGGAATTGTCAATTATCGGAATGGGCTTTCTTTTGTAATGGCAGACATTCCTGGCATCATCGAAAAAGCACACGAAGGCAAAGGCTTGGGGCATCGCTTTTTGCGGCATATAGAACGCAATGCAACCCTTCTTTTTATGATTGCTTGTGATAGCGAAAATATCCAGAAGGAATACGACATTTTACTCCATGAATTAGAGATGTTCAATCCTGAATTATTGGATAAACCACGCGTACTAGCCATCACCAAGTCGGATATGCTAGATGCAGAATTGCAAGAATTGTTACTACCAGAACTACCCAAAGACGTACCGTATGTATTTATTTCATCTGTAGCACAAAAAGGGCTTGTTGAGCTTAAAGATATGCTTTGGGAAGTGATAAATAAGGAACATTAGGCAATTAAATGAAAATTAAAAGCTGTCACTTTGTCCGATAAATAAATTCGGTACGAAATCTGTATTAGTACATAATGCCTATCTTTGGCTTCCCTTAATGGATAGATGTGAGATTTTGAGATAGGAGATGTGAGACTTCACAAAAAAAAGGTCTCACATCTCCTATCTCAAAATCTCACATCTCAAAGAAAAATAGAATGTTTAAGTTCGTAAAGAAATTATTTGGTTCAAAATATGATCGCGATGTAGCGGAATACTCCCCTATTGTAGATCAAATTAATGATGAGTTCGAACGCTTACAAAACCTAAGCAACGATGACCTCCGAAACCGTACGATAGAGTTCCGCGAGCGCATTGCAACCCATCTAGAAGGTATTGATAAAGATATCGCCGATGCCAATGCAGAAGCCTTAGCAGAAAGTGACTTGGAACGCAAAGAGAACCTCTTTCGCGAAGTAGATGAATTGCGAAAAGAGCGCAACAAGCACTTGGAGGTAATTCTGAAAGAAATCCTTCCTGATGCTTTCGCTACTATGAAGGAAACAGCGCGCCGCTTCAAAGATAATGACACTTTGACAGTTACCGCGACCGATTTCGATCGCGAATTGGCAGCCAATCCAAAAAAGAGTTATGTAAAGATAGAAGGCGATAAAGCTATTTGGAGTAATTCGTGGGTAGCAGCAGGCGGAGATGTCACTTGGAATATGTTGCACTATGATGTGCAGCTGATTGGTGGAATGGTGCTACATGATGGTAAGATTGCAGAGATGCAAACAGGAGAAGGTAAAACCCTCGTGGCGACCTTACCTGCCTACCTGAATGGACTAGCAGGACAAGGCGTACACATCATCACCGTGAATAATTACCTCGCCGTGCGGGATAGTGAGTGGGTAGGACCAGTTTTTGAGTTTCTATTCTTGACGGTTGATTGTATTGATAAATATAAGCCACACACGCCAGAGCGTCGCAAAGCGTATCGCTACGATATTACCTATGGTACAAATAACGAATTTGGTTTCGATTATTTGCGTGATAATATGGTGACTTCGCTCGATGATATGGTACAGCGTCCACACCACTACTCGATGATAGATGAGGTCGATTCGGTATTGGTAGATGATGCGCGTACTCCTTTAATCATATCTGGGCCAGTACCAAAAGGTGCAGAAGATCAAGAATACGCAGCTTTGAAGCCGCTAGTGGAAAGACTGATTGCAGCACAGCGCAAAAAGACAACCGCTTATATCGCAGAAGCAAAATCTTTATTCAAAGATGGCATCACAGGTGTAGAGGAAGGTGAAGCAGGCATGGCTTTATTACGTGCCTTTCGTTCCTTGCCAAAGTATCGCCCACTTATCAAGTTTTTGAATGAAGAAGGCGTGAAAGTTGCCCTACAAAAAGCAGAAAACTTCTACATGCAGGAGCAGTCGAAGAATATGCATCTTGTAGATGAAGATTTGCTCTTCACGATTGATGAAAAGAACCGCCAAGTAGAATTGACAGATAGAGGAGTCGAATTTTTATCGACCCAAGTAAATGATGCTGGTTTCTTCGTGATGCCTGATATGGCAACAGCCATGTATGAAATAGACGAGGATGAATCCTTGAATGAAAAGGAAAGTCAAGAAGAAAAGACCCGCGTTTCGCAAGACTATGCCGTGAAAGCACGTCGCTTGCACGCTACGAGTCAATTGCTGAAAGCCTATACTCTTTTCGAGCGCGAAACGGAGTATATCGTGATGGATGGGCAAGTAAAAATCGTGGATGAGCAGACGGGACGTATGATGGAAGGTCGTCGCTACTCGGATGGATTGCACCAAGCACTAGAGGCGAAAGAAAATGTAAAAATCGGAGACATCACGCAGACCTATGCGACCGTGACCTTGCAAAACTACTTCCGTATGTACCACAAACTAGCGGGTATGACGGGTACGGCAGAAACGGAAGCAAATGAGCTTTGGGAAATCTATAAACTCGATGTAGTTGTGATTCCTACGAATCGCCCAATTGCGCGCGATGACCGCCAAGATTATGTATATAAAAGTAATGTAGAAAAATACAATGCTGTTATCAATGAGATTGTGCGCTTGAGTGAAGCAGGTCGCCCGATATTGGTGGGTACAACTTCCGTAGATATTTCGGAAAAACTAAGTCGTATGCTGCGCTTGCGCGGACTCGACCACAACGTACTGAACGCCAAGCAGCACCAACGTGAAGCAGAAGTAGTGGCAGAAGCAGGTCGCCCAGGTAAAGTGACGATAGCCACCAACATGGCAGGACGTGGTACGGATATTAAACTCTCCGATGAAGTGAAAGCCGCAGGTGGACTAGCCATCATCGGTACGGAACGCCACGATTCGCGTCGAGTAGATAGACAGTTGCGTGGTCGTGCGGGTCGTCAAGGAGATCCGGGTTCATCGCAATTCTATATTTCTTTAGAGGATAAATTGATGCGCCTATTCCAATCGGATCGTATAGCGAAGATGATGGATAAAATGGGGCATGAAGAAGGCGAAGTGATTCAGCACAGCATGGTCACTAAGTCTATAGAGCGCGCACAAAAGCGGGTAGAGGAGAATAACTTTGGGATGCGTAAAAACCTCCTAGAGTACGATGATGTAATGAACATTCAGCGGGAAGCGATTTATAAAAAGCGTAAAAATGCCCTTTCTGGAGAGCGCCTTTCAGTAGACCTTTACGGGATGTTCCAAGGCATGATGGAAGCCTTAGTGGAAGACCACCGCGCAGGAGGGAGTTTTGATACCTTCCGCACGGATTCGCTCCGTACTTTAGGCGTTGATCCAAAGATAGAAGCTGCCGATTTCGCAGAAGGCAATACGGCAGATTTATCGGATCGCTACCAAAAGCAAGTGTGGGAACAATACAACCGCAAGATGGACGATGTGGTGGAAGTATTGATGCCACTTATCCGAGATGTGCATGAAAACCAAACACAGTTCAAACGCATCGTGATTCCATTCACGGATGGGCGCGAGCGACCATTGCAAATCACGGCAGGAATACAGGAAGCCATGGATAGCAATGGCGAAAGTATCAAGAAAGATATTGAGAAAACCGTTACCCTTGCCCTCATAGATAATGCGTGGAAGGAACACCTCCGTGGTATGGATGAATTGAAAGAATCGGTCCGTTCCGCTTCCTTCGAGCAGAAAGATCCATTGGTGGTCTATAAGATGGAAGCCTACAAGCTCTTCGAAGAGTTGATGTACGAAATCAATAGTGACGTGAGTTCCTACTTGATGAAAGGCACGGTAGTTTTTGCAGGTGGCACGACGCTAGAAGAAGCAAAACAACGCACCCGCACCAACAAACAGCAACAACTGACGACGAACAATCGCTCAGAAACAGAAACGCAAGCCGCTGCCCGACGCGCAGGCGCACAAGCAGGTCGCGCACGTACACAGACGAAGCCAGAGACCTTCAAACGCGAAGAAAAGAAAGTGGGACGAAATGAGCCTTGCCCCTGCGGAAGCGGCAAGAAATACAAGCAGTGCCACGGACGGAAATAAAAGGTACTCGCCAAATTTATTTGGTAGATTCATAATAGATAATAAGCAGGGAAGTATGCCAGAGGGTGTGCTTCCCTGTTTTGTTTTTAGGGTATAAAAACTATTGAACCATATAAGGCATATAAGAACATATAAGAACACGACAAAGTGCAGCTTAAATGTACTTATATGCCTTATATGGTTTAAT
>CALGLY010000347.1 GCA_937959095.1 uncultured Saprospiraceae bacterium | reverse complement strand
TTTAAGTAATGAACTTTGATAAATCAGCAATTGATTAAATCTTTTCAAGGTATTCAGATGATAAGAATAAGCAGCATCTGCTCGAAGTTTTGCGACATCTAAAGGATGCATCATGCTTCTCCTAGAGAAATAATTTAGCTCATTAAAATGCCGAGCATTATTCGCCAATAATTCATCCAAAAAATTCTGATAGATGTCAGAAAATTTAATAAAACTAGGGTATTTTATTTCATATAAATCGGCAATAGCTGTCCGCAAAGGCGTGTTATCAATGCGTCGTAATCCAAATTTTTTAAGGGTTTCGTAGCCCGCGTTATTTATCGTAAAATCGGTCGTAAGATACGTCAGAGAAAAATGTTGACTCAACGAGTCATGATAAGGCGTAGAAGTCTTTAGCCATTCCGAGACGATAACTTGACTATTAAGTACCTTTTGTTGCATAAGGAAGAAGCGATCCAATTCAGATAAATCACTCTCTAGTCCCGATTGTATTTCCAGCACCATTTCATTGCCAAGGGCTACTGCTTTTCGTTTTTCATTCCAAGTATTAATCTGGAGCGCAATCAGAATTCCAATTACCACCAATATAATTTCTCCGATAGCATAAATGAAGTACTTTTTCAATTCGTTCGTTTTTAGAAATCCCCGCCTAAAGCGTCTGAAAAATTTCATTCCTTATTTTTGATTTGCTACTAACCCATTTCAGTATCAAAGAACGAAAAAAATAATCATTTGCGGGTTCCATTTTTTTCCCGACCTTTACTAACACATTAAGCGAATGAAAAATTCAATTCAAAAAATATGCTCTTCAAAGTAGCTTGGCGCAATGTATGGCGATCACGCACCCGAAGCCTCGTCGTAGTCGGTGCGATTATCATAGGAGTTTGGTCTATCATTTTTCTGTTGGGTTTCATGGGAGGCTTCACAGAAAGTTATATCAATAATGCAATCGAAAATCAGATTTCGCATTTACAGTTACACGCGCCACAGTTTTTGGAAGACAAGGAGTTACAATATAAGTTCGATAATGCCAGTACAAAACAAGCTGAAATCACACAACAAACAGGCGTAGAAGCCGCCTGTGTGCGCACCATTTCGAGTGTCATGCTGGCATCGAGCAAGGGCGCGCGGGGCATCATAGCACGTGGTGTAGATGCAGAGGCAGAAGCCAAGGTCACGAAACTCGATACAAAAATAGTAGAAGGCGACTATTTCAACGACAAGAAAAACCCCATGCTACTGAGTAAGCGTATCGCAGAGAAATTGCGCTTAAAAATCCGCTCCAAAGTCGTCCTCACTTTTCAGGATTTTGATGGCGAAATCGTGAGCGCAGCCTTCCGAATAGCAGGACTATTTGATACAGGCAATGCGCCCTTCGATGAAAGCACTCTTTTTGTACGTCGCAGCGACATCAACCGTCTGCTTGGGCAAGAAGACATGGCGCACGAAATCGCTGTCTTTATAGATGATATCGATAACCTAGAACGTATAAAAAACAGCCTACAAAGCCAACATAGCGACTTGGAGGTAGCTACCTATGGCGAAATATCGCCCGATGTGCAACTCTACGAGACACAAAGCAGCTCGACGATGTATGTCCTTACCGTTATTTTCATGCTCGCGCTCATTTTTGGAATTATCAATACCATGCTGATGGCAGTGCTAGAGCGTGTCCGAGAATTGGGCATGCTAATGGCAGTAGGCATGAATAAAATGCGCATCTTCGGAATGATTGTCTTAGAGACTATTCTTCTAGCCATCATAGGTGCGCCTGTTGGTCTGCTCCTTGGCTTTCTTACCGTAAATTACTTCTCTAAGCGCGGTATCGATTTATCGGCATTTTCCGCAGGAATGCAGCAATTTGGGATGGCTGAAATGGTGTATCCGAAAGTAGATGCGGGTAGCTATATTTTCCTTGCCGTTGCCGTTGGCATCACCGCTGTTTTAGCTTCTATTTATCCCGCTTTTCGCGCTATTCGCTTACGCCCCGTAGAGGCAATTCGGAAGCTATAAGGCGAACGGATATTTCCACCATATTTCCTTTGTCAAAGCCCATTTTAGCAGCTCAATATTCTGCTAAAATGGGCTTTTTTCATTTCTATGGAACTCTCCTGATTCTGGCTTTGTTCTTAGCAATCGTAAATATATGCCGAATTAAATTCGGTAAAAAGCTTGAATATGTATTTTTGAAAGTAGCATATTTGGCGCAGAATTTAATACGAGATCATTGCAAATGCAATTGAAGTCATTAGACTTTATTGAATAAAGTCTATTTTTTAAACATTAAAAAAACAAGGGCTATGTTGTTGAAAGACATCATTTCAGTTTCGTTGATTTTGTTTTCAGTTATCGACATTGTAGGATCTATTCCTGTTATTGTTAATTTGAAGAAACAGGGCTATAAAATTGAATCCTTCAAAGCATCTACGATTGCTTTTTCCCTGATGATTTTATTTTTATTCGTCGGTGAATCCTTACTGCATCTATTCGGTGTAGATGTACAATCTTTTGCTGTAGCAGGCTCTTTAATTATTTTCTTCCTAGGCTTAGAAATGATTCTAGGTGTAAAGCTTTTCCAAGAAGATGAGGAAGACGATGAGGCAGCAAAATCTGGAACCATCGTACCGCTTGCTTTCCCATTGATTGCGGGTGCAGGTACGATGACCACTATCCTATCTTTGAAAGCAAAGTATCAGGAGTTGGATATTATGGTAGCTATTCTACTCAATATCATCATTGTGTATGTGGTGCTACGTTCTTCGGAATGGATTGG
>CALGLY010000346.1 GCA_937959095.1 uncultured Saprospiraceae bacterium | reverse complement strand
CGACAGTATTAACTTGACTGACTACTTAGCAAGCTTGCTATTGATAACAATAGCTATGCAAGCACAACATGAGTCATACCATAAATAGAGTGTTTACAAGGTGAAAATCTGGTATTTCCTATGAAATTGCTGGATTTTCCTAAATCGAACTTTGAAAAAATGATTTTAGGCTTATGAGGTAGTTAAACACACCACCTCTTTTTATAAATAAGCCTAAAAAATGGCTTGTTAGGTAAACACCTTACTATGGGATGGCTCATGTTTTGCTATCAAAATACTGCAATCGAAGTTTCTAGCATTTTATCTTGTCCCGCTTCCAAATCGGCGGCTGTATTTTTGGTCACTTGATCAGGTATCAATCCGATACCTTCCCAGCTTATGCCATCGCCATCGAATACTTCCGCTACAGGCACTCGATACTGCCAACGATTCGGCAATTCGCGCTCTACCGTATCCGAAAATGCGCCATTGGTCGTGTCTCCTATATGTGTGAGTTGTGGGAGTGTTTTTAGGGCAAAGCCAAAGGTTTCCCCTGCACTAATCGTGTAGCGATTGGTAAGGAGGACGATTGGATTGGTGTAAAGCGTTGCTCTACCTGGGGCAATATCCCAGTCATACACCTCCGAAAAATCATCTTCGGCAAGTCCATCCTTATAACGGACTTCCATATAGTGCGTTTCTGCATCAGTGAAGTAACTCGTAATCAAACGTCCCGCTTCATCTTCGCCGCCGCCATTATCGCGCAAGTCTAAAATAATACCTTTGGTATCACCCAAGTCTTCTATCATTTGGTCGAAGGTTTCTTCCCAAAACTGTAAATCTTCAAACATCAATCCTAGATAGATATAGCCAATATTATCAGGTAACGTAGCATAGATAACTTCATTTTCTATAACTTCCGTATAGTCGTTTAGAAGGTAGTTTTCTTTTATTACATCTAAGTCAAAATCCTTGAAGCCTTCTTTATATAACCTCCCTGCTACCCCTGAAGTAAAATAAGGAAAATCAGTACCAATCGGAAAAAGTCCTACGTGTCCATCATCTAGTACCTCTTGCATAGATCGTAAGGCAGTATATAAATCTTCTTCTGTAGGATTCCCATCAAAACTTGGACGATGTCGCGCGTATTGAGCATCCCAATCAATGCTTTTCACCCTGAAATTGCCATAATGATCTTTGTAGTCTTGCCAGAAATATTCAAAATTATTGAGAATTGTATTTTCTTCTGTCTCACCAAGTAAGGCTTTATCGCAAGCACAAAATAATGCAAGCGCGATAAAGGTTAAAACTATATTTTTCATATTGAGTGATCTTTGTCTTTTTTAAAATAACCGTCATCAAAGTCGGACTAAAATCCATAACGCAACGCAAATGTAAACATCTGATTATACGCCCGCATCTGATCTGGTTGGTTATGCGCGAAGTAACTAAGGTGATAAGTTGGCTCAAGCGTCCATTTTTCATTTAGCGGTAAGGTGTAAGCAAGTTCCAAATCGACATACTGATAAGTATTCCAAGTAGCAATAGAAGTTCCTGCCTCAAAGAAAGAACTCACGCCAGCTATTTTGCCTAGTACCCTTGGAATATTGGAATACGGCAATCGCGTAATAAAACCTACGAGTGGCACTTTCGCTTTCACGCTTAGTTGATGAGCATTCGTAAGCGTGTATATTCCCCAATAACCTACCCCAAGACGACCGCGTCCCATTCCCCAGGGAAAATCGGCGATGGCTTCAAAATCTATGGTGAAATCATAAGCCAAAGAGCCACCAATATAGTGCGTCCATTGTTCGTTTTTCGTTAAGATTTTCCAGTAATTAAAATCCAGACCAAAGGCATAGGTTGTAATTTCATTATCCAAAAAAGTAGGTACATCTTTATCCTTTGCTTGGAATTGCCCGAGCGTAAAATAAAGCCCTGTTTCCAAAACCCGTTTCGCATTTTCATGCTGATAACCCAAACCTAGCATAGGCGTATTGAGTGCGTAAATAATAGGCGAAGCCTGATGGTCGAGTAGCGAGAAATGATACATGCCTACATCCAACTGAAGTCCCTGTGCTTTTTCGGGAGTTTGTCCGCATACGAGTAGCGGCAGAATACATAAAAAGAGATACAAATAATTTTTCATCGAGTGATATTTTCTACAAGTATCGGGTGACTAAACCAGCCGCGCAAGCCTTATAGCAAAGGCATTTCGATGAAACGGACATAGAGAAACATGAAGCGGACAGCTTAATTTGGTAGAGGGTAGAAAGTACAAGCCCGCCTGCTCCGCGAACGGGCAGGCGGGCTTGTACTTGCACTTAAAGTTCTACCACGTTTATGCATAATTTCATTAATTAGAAACTAAGGATTCATCCATTGCTTGAAGGTCGCAGCCTTATTTTTATTCACCAATAAATTGCCTGCCAATTCGGGCTGCAAGACGACTTGAAGATGTCGATTGGGAAGAATCTGAAACGACTTTATTGCGGTACGACGAGCGAGTAATTGTCGATTGAGGCGAAAGAAGTCATAGGTAGCAAGTTCTTGTTCTAAGGTATTCAAAGAGCTATCCAAAAGGTGCTTTTCGCCTGCTTGGGTCACAATATAATTGAAGTCATCCATCCGAAAGGCATAAGCAATATCTTCGGGGGTGAGGAGGAGTACTTTTTTTCCTTTTTTAATAGAAATAGTAGGAGTCATCGTCCTATTTTTAGCTAAGGGTACGCTTTCAGCTGGACGCAGTGTCGCTTCCTGAACTTGCACGACTTCTCGCTTCGACCACCAATGATAATACAGAAAACTAAAGCCAAGGGTAAACAACAAGGATAGCGGATAATCGGTCAGCAATATCGTTTTAGGAAAGGCTTTCCACTCTGGAATAAAAAACGTTCGCGTATACAAGGACAGCAGTGATATTAAGCTAGTGAAAACAAAAGTAGCGACAATCTGGAAGCCCCATCGCCGCCGATTATTTCCTTTTTGCCAAGGCAAACGACTATCAAAATAGATGATAATTGTCCGAATGCCTAGCCACGCCGCACCTACGAACAGGTAATTAAAGCATAGCTTTTTCAAGATAATCGGCGAAAACAATTCCTTGATACTATGGTCTGTCCCCACCAGCGTCATTACGAAGGTGATGAAAAATATGCCTAACAAGATATAGTTACGGTCTTGATACACTGCTTGCATTAACTTTCCTTATTCTCCGACAAATCCTTCTTTTCAAAAAAAGACGTAACACTCGCAGGCGTTTCGATGCCATCGCGGAGTAATTCATCTGGAATAGCCGCGCCATATTCTGTTGTCATTGGAATCACGCCTGCCCAAATCGGGAGT
>CALGLY010000345.1 GCA_937959095.1 uncultured Saprospiraceae bacterium | reverse complement strand
ATTTCTATCCTATTTGCACTATTACCGCTTTTGAGTATCCGAAAAATATCGCCTCTACGTTCGCTCCGCGCTTCTTTCAATAAAGATGTGCAAGGCCCTGATCCACTTGCGATTTTGGTTTATGTCTTGATTTTGTTGTTTATAGTAGGCTTTACGATGTCGCAAGTGGGTATTAGTTGGGAAGCCTTGTTTTTCCCTGTTGCTATTGCTGTTGGTTTTTTAGCACTCACGGCTACAGCATGGGCATTGATGTGGTTTGTGAAGCGATTTTTCCCTAGAAAATGGAGCTACGTATGGCGACAAAGTATCGCGAATTTATACCGCCCCAACAATCAGACGCTGATTTTGATGGTCGCTATCGGGCTTGGTACGGCTTTGATTTCGACGATGTTTTTCTCTAGAGAAATGCTATTGCAACAAGTACAGCTTTCTAGTGGCGAAGACCGCCCGAATATGCTGCTTTTTGATATTCAAAGTTCGCAATTGGAAGGCGTACAATCCATCGCAGCAACCCACGATATTCCAGTACTCGAAGAAGTCCCCATCGTGACGATGCGGATACAAGGGCTAGAAGATTCGAGTAGAACGCAATTCTTACAAGATACTAGTTCGGATGTATCAACAAGGTCATTACTACGCGAATATCGAGCAACTTATCGGAATGAAATGTCCGAAACAGAAACGATAGTAGATGGCATATGGCATGGCGACAAGCCCGAAAGTGATACCATTTTTGTTTCCTTAGAAAAAGGACTTGCAGAACGTTTGGAAGTGGGCATCGGTTCGCCCATCACTTTTGATGTGCAAGGTATACCAATCGAAACCGTAGTGAGTAGCACCCGCGAGGTGGATTTCACGCAGTTTCAGACCAACTTTTTCGTTGTCTTTCCAGAAGGCGTGCTAGAAGAAGCTCCTAAATTCCACGTGATGCTCATGCGGGCAGATTCCGCGCAGCAGTCGGGGCTTTTTCAACGAGAACTGACCAAGACTTATGCGAATGTCTCCATGATTGATTTGCAACAAGTCCTAAAAACCGTAGATAGCGTATTGAGTAAAGTCTCCTTCGTGGTGCGCTTTATGGCACTGTTTAGCATCCTCACAGGCTTGATTGTACTGATTAGTTCGGTCGTATTGAGCAAGTATCAGCGCATACAAGAGAGTGTCTTACTTCGCACGCTTGGGGCAAATAGGCGGCAGATTCTTTTGATTAACGCCCTAGAGTATTTCATGCTTGGCACATTGGCTGCACTTACAGGCATTTTACTTTCTATAATAAGTAGTTTCTTATTGGCAAAATTTGTCTTTATGATGCCTTTCGCGCCCAATTGGCTCATGCCGATTGCAGTCTTCTTAGGTATTGGTCTTTTGACTGTAATAATAGGACTAACGAATAGCCGCGAGATATTGGTGAAGCCACCTTTGGAGGTGTTGCGGAAGGAGGTTTGATAAATTCAAGCGTAAGTGTCAAACGCAAGTTCAAGATTGGATTTGAACTTGCGTTTGACACTTTGGATTTTATCACTTAAAACCGCTATTATTCTATCTCCACAGTTTCCTATACAATATTAATTCCCTTATAGATGTCTATTTTCAAATCAGAAAAACACAAACGCCACCGCAAACGCAAGCACCGAAATAATCAAGCCATACATAAAAACGGCATAGCCGATGCTTAGGTAGCGGTATTTTTGCGCCAATACTTTCCCAAGAAAATATAAATCGCGTGTCATAGAACTGTATAGGAAATTATTATCTCGAATCATCTCCATCATACCCCAATGGAAGTCTTCGAGTTCCATATTATAGTAGTTCCCAAAAAAGAGCAAATTGGAGCGACGTGCTTCGATGTCTTCCCTCGTGAAACGTCCCTCCGTCACCTTTGGGCGCGTAGCAAGCGTGGCATAAATCACAGAAATCAAGCAACAGACAAGCAATAAAATAGTAGGAATAATCAGCTTCGGACTGTCGGTAAGTTGCGGCACAAGCGTAGAGACAATAATGGAAATAATAATCGCATTGATACTCAACATGATATTTGCCTTATTATCGGCTATCGAACTCAGATTAACGTGCGTTCTGTAAGTCGTGCGATACATCGTTTCTACTCCGCGCCCTAGTCGAATATCGGTGAGTTGTTCGCGGCTTTCCTTGATGGCTTTCTTGGTCGTGTTTTTTTTCTTTTTCTTCTTTTTTTTCTGCTTCGTGAGGCGTTGCAATTCTTCTTCATCCACTTGCAATAAGGCTTTCCGCTTACGCAATTCCTTAACGTGTTGTCGCTTCTGCTTATCGAAAAAATTCCGCGCTACCACCGTCCGGTACTCATGCGCATTCATAAAATCAAGCTCCCGTTCTAGCCATTCTTCTTCGGGCATTTGTTCCTTTTGTGTGAGACTCAACTCCTCTCGCACCTTAGCCGTTCGTGTCCAATATTGCGGACTTCCGAGATGACTCAAATCTGCATCGCGCAAAATTTGTGGTAACAAGCCCTCTGGGTTCACCCCTGTTTTGGTTGCCATTATGATTTCCGCAATCGCAGCAAGTTCCGTTTCTGGATAATCTTTTCCCAATAGAAACTGTCGCATATGGTCACAGCTCCGCGCTTCATGCTCTGCTGGCCCTTCATTATAGCCTGTATCATGAAACCAAGCCGCTAGTTCTAGCAGTTCCTGCTCTTTTTCGGTGAGGTTGTACCCTCCTCCTATTAGTTGAGCAGCAAGCACCACATCACAGGTATGCTCTAGGTCGTGGTACACATACTTTTCAGGCATCTGCTCCTCAAAAAACTGCTTTATATATTGCTCTACGGTCTGTAGCGTGTTATTTTCCATTCGTTAGGCTACTTTTTTAGAATATAGAACAGAGACCACTTCGTTGAGAGAAAAGAGACTTTTAATACCTATTTATTCTCTCAATTCGCAAAGCGAATGGTCTCTCAATCCCGATAGTTATCGCGGATGGTCTCTGTTCTCTGCTCTAAAATCTAAATCAAGGCTTCCTCTTCTTCCTCCTCTTCTACTACGGTCTCTCCTTCGCCTTTCTGATTACTTTTATAATATAAAATCGAACACTTTTCTCGCTGCAATAAATCTTTCGATATGCGCTGAATATCTTCTGCGTCGATGCGTCGGTAACACTCCACCTCCTCATTGATGCGTTCGACATTACCGAGCACTTCAAAAAAGGCTAGATTAACCGCCTTATTCAAAATGCTAGATTCCGAGAAAATCAAATTGCTCTCTACTTTGTTTTTTATCTTTTGCAACTCTTTAGCCTCCAGTGGGGCATCGCACATTTTTTGGAGTTCTTCCCAAATTGCTGCTTCACAAGTTTCCATCGTTACGCCATTCGCGGGTTTGCCTTCCACTATAAATAAGCCCGGATCAATATTGCCTGTGATGTAACAATCAATGTGCGAAAATAACTCTCGTTCGCGCAGCAATCGCCGATACAAACGCGACGAACTTCCACTGCATAGAATATCCGAAACCAAGTCTATCGTATAATAATCTTCATGTAAGCGTTCAGGCATTCGGAATGCCATATAGAAGGCATCGAGTGGCACATCAGCAGTCATTTCTATTTTCCGAAATGCCTCTTGTGGTGCTTCTTGTGGTAGCGCACGCGCTGGGATATGTCCTTTCGGAATATTATTAAACCACTTCTCGGCTAATTCACGCACTTTTTCAGGCTTCGTATTTCCTGCCACCACTAGTATCGCAT
>CALGLY010000344.1 GCA_937959095.1 uncultured Saprospiraceae bacterium | reverse complement strand
CAAACTATCATTAGTGGTATGGGGGAATTACACCTTGATATCATTGTAGATCGTTTGAAGCGTGAATTCAAATTGGATGTAAACCAAGGTGCGCCACAGGTGACCTATAAAGAGGCTTTGACGAAGACGGTAACACACCGGGAGAAGTTGAAGAAGCAGTCAGGTGGTTCCGGTTTATTCGCAGATATGGAATTCGAACTCGGCCCTGCCGATCAAGAATTTTTAGATAGCGACGACTACAAAAACGGCAAAGAGAAATTGCAATTTGATTGGGGTATTGTTGGGGGTTCTATTGATAAGAACTACGTGAAGCCTATCAAAGATGGTTTCAAAGCAATGATGACCAATGGTATATTAGCAGGCTATGGTATCGATAGCATGAAAGTGCGCGTATACGATGGCTCTATGCACGCAGTGGATTCTAAGCCAATCGCATTTGAGTTGTGTGCTAAAGAAGGCTTCAAGGCAGCTGCAAGAAGCGCAGGAGCTACTTTGATGGAACCAATCATGAAGCTGGAGGTAATCACTCCAGAAGAGTATGTAGGTTCTGTAATTGGTGACTTGAACCGTCGTCGTGGATTGCCGAAAGGACAAGAGCCACGCTCTGGTGCAGTAGCTATCCAAGCAGATGTTCCATTGGGACAAATGTTCGGATATGTAACCGACTTGCGTACCATTACGTCTGGTCGTGCAAGTTCTACAATGGAATTTTCGCACTTTGCGCCAGCTCCAAGTGGAATTGCAAAAGAAGTAATAGAAAAAGCTAACGCTTAATTTGGAAAATAGAGAAGGGAGTGCTACATTTGCGCTCCCTTTTGATAATAAAGGGAATTTAGGATTATTAGAATCCTGGGTTTAACAAAATTAATATTCGGTATGAATCAGAAAATTCGCATCAAACTTCGTTCTTACGACCATAATTTGGTAGACAAGTCAACGGAGAAGATAGTGAAGACTGTACGCAATAGCGGAGCTGTTGTAACTGGTCCGATTCCGCTGCCCACGAAAAAAGAGATCTTCACCGTGCTTCGGTCACCGCACGTCAACAAGAAATCTCGTGATCAGTTCCAGTTACGCACCCACAAGCGTTTAATCGAAATCTACACTCCTACTCAAAAGACGGTAGATGCACTGTCCAAGTTGGAACTGCCTAGTGGGGTTGATATTCAGGTCAAGTTGACGTAATTCATCACAGACAAGAAAGATTCTAGGCTGCTTTAAATTTTATTAGGCATATTTTCGTATGCTCCGTTCTCCTATTTCGAATAGGTTTGATTGGAGTGTTAATGTCTGACATTGAAATTTTTACAGCACTTAGTACTTATAAATCTATATATCCATGAATGGATTAATTGGTAGAAAGCTAGGAATGACCAGTATCTTCACAGAAGCTGGTAAGAATGTAGCCTGTACAGTGGTTGAAATGGGACCTTGTGTAGTAACACAAGTGAAAACAGAGGACGCAGACGGCTACGAATCTCTTCAAGTGGGCTACGGAGACAAAAAAGAAAAGAATACTACTAAGCAATTAGCAGGTCACTTTAAGAAAGCAAGCACAAGCCCAAAGGCGAAGCTTGTGGAATTTCGGGACTTTGATATTGCTGAAAAAGCTTTGGGAGAAACAATCAAAGTAGAAGAAGTATTCGAAGAAGGCGATATTATCAATGCAATAGGAACTTCTAAAGGTAAAGGCTTTCAGGGCGTAGTGAAGCGTCACGGCTTCAAAGGGGTGAATGATGCGACCCACGGTCAGCACAATCGCCAACGCGCTCCGGGTTCTATTGGTGCAGCTTCTTATCCTGCCAAAGTATTCAAAGGAATGCGAATGGGAGGACGTACAGGAGGCAAGCGCATCAAGGTGAAAAACCTAGAAGTACTGAAAATATTTCCTGCTGAGAATTTACTAGTGGTAAAGGGAGCGATTCCTGGTCACAAGGGTTCTTATGTAATTATCGAAAAGTAATGTAAAATAGCGGAAGCCAAACCTTTGGTTTTGCTATGCTACTTAATATAGTCATCATGACAGTTGATATTTTAAGCATAAACGGAGGAACGACAGGACGCTCTGCAACATTACCAGCGGAAGTGTTCGAGCAAGAGCCAAATGAACATGCGGTTTATTTGGACGTGAAGCGTTACTTAGCAGCACAGCGTCAAGGAACGCACAAAGCTAAAGAACGTGGGGAAGTTGCTGGCTCTAGACGTAAACTAAAGCGTCAAAAGGGTACGGGTACAGCTCGTGCAGGTGATATTAAGTCGCCAATATTTAGAGGCGGTGGACGAGTGTTTGGACCTCGCTCTGATAGAAACTATACGCAAAAGATAAATAAGAAAGTAAAGCAATTAGCTCGACGATCTGCACTCTCTGTGAAAGCAGCAGAAGGTAATGTAGTTGTGATAGAAGACTTTTCTTTCGATGCACCAAAAGCAAAAGCTTATGCGGATATTATTCGTGCATTGGAGCTAGATACAAAAAAGACACTTGTAGTTACATCTGACTATGAGAAGGAAGTGTATCTATCAAGCCGCAGCATGAAGAAATCTTCAGTAATGCGTGCACAAGACTTAAGCACTTACGATATCTTGAATGCTCAAACAGTCATTCTTGCCGAAGGTGCAGTAGACAAAATCAAAGAAACATTAAGCTAAATCATAGCAATAATGGCAGATAAAACAATAATTGTTCGACCACTCATCACGGAAAAGTCAGAATTGCTGACGAATGATGCGAATCAATTCACTTTCGTAGTGAATAAGCGTGCGAATAAGATTGAGATAAGAAAGGCAGTAGAGAAGATGTACAATGTTACCGTGGAGTCGGTGAATACTGTCATTATGCCAGGTAAATTGAAGTCGCGCTTTACTCGTTCAGGAGTTTCCAAAGGACGAAAGTCTTCTTTCAAGAAAGCATACATAACGCTTTCACCAGGCGAAGAGATTGATTTTTACGGAGATATTTAAGGGCTATCAAGCCTGTCTGCCGACAGGCAGGTACTAAAGTATTCTAATTGATTAGCAATACTGACAAACTTAGAAAAAGATGCCAACTAAAAAATATAAACCAGTATCACCTGGTAGTCGCTTTAAAGTAGGTAATGCGTTCACAGAGATTACGGCAAGCAAGCCAGAGAAGAGCTTATTAGCTCCTATCAAGAGAACTGGTGGACGTAACAATCAGGGTAAGATGACGATGCGTAACCGCGGAGGTGGGCATAAGCGTCGCTATCGTATCATTGATTTCAAGCGCGAAAAAGAGGGTACAGCAACGGTAAAGACGATTGAATACGATCCGAACCGTACTGCTTACATCGCATTAGTAGAATATGGCGATGGAGAAAAGCGATATATCTTAGCTCCTGATGGGTTGCAAGTTGGCACAGAAATTATGTCAGGCAAAGGTGCTACTCCAGAAGTAGGGAACACCATGTACTTAGCAGATATTCCATTAGGTTCGCAGATTCATGCTATTGAAATGCAGCCAGGCAGAGGCGCCGCACTAGTACGTAGTGCAGGTACTTCAGCTACCTTGATGGGACGTGAAGAACGTTACGCATCTATAAAGTTGCCTTCTGGTGAAGTACGTCGTATCTTACTAACCTGTAAAGCAACCATTGGTGCATGTTCTAATCCAGATCACGGATTACAAGTATCAGGTAAAGCAGGACGCTCTCGTTGGTTAGGTCGTCGCCCTCGTGTAAGAGGTGTAGCGATGAATCCAGTCGATCACCCGATGGGTGGTGGTGAAGGTAGAGCTTCAGGTGGTCACCCACGTTCTCGTACGGGTATCATGTCTAAAGGACAGAAAACGCGTAACAAGAAGAAGCATTCTACTAAGCTGATTATCACGAAGCGCAAAACAAAGAAAAAGTAATTGATAAAGATTGGTGGATTTGGGAGTTTGAAAGTTTGTATATCATTTCTTCAGATTCCCGAATTAACGAATTATCAAATTAACAATACAAATGGCTCGATCATTAAAAAAAGGACCATACGTTTACCATAAGCTTTGGGAAAAAGTCGAAAAGGCACAAGCATCAACGAAGAAATCCGTAATCAAAACATGGTCACGTTCTTCAATGATTATCCCTGATATGGTAGGTGTTACTATCGCAGTACATAATGGCAAAACATTTGTGCCAGTATTTGTGACTGAAAACATGGTAGGACACAAGTTAGGTGAATTTGCACCTACACGTAGCTTCAAAGGGCACTCAGGAAATAGAAAGAAGTAAAAATAGTGGTTTAGAGGTTTAGTAATCTGGAAATTCAGATAATGAAAATCCAAAAGTCTAAAAGTCTAAAAAGCTAAATAACTATAATAATGGAAGCAGTAGCAAAATTCAGCAACTGTCACATGTCAGCGCGTAAAATGCGCTTAGTGGTGGATAATATTAGAGGCAAGAATGTTGATGAAGCATTAAATATTCTTGAATTCACAAACAAAGAAGCAGCAGTTTGGTTGGAGAAGACCTTGCTTTCCGCTATTGCGAATTGGGAGCATAAGTTGGATGGCTTAGAAGATGCTGATGACTTTGAACTATATGTGAAAGAAGCACGTGCTGATCAAGGTCCAATGCTCAAGCGATTCCGCCCCGCACCACATGGTCGAGCGCATCGTATCCGCAAGCATTCATGCCACATTACACTAGTAGTTGATAACCGTCTTCCACTAGAAACAGAGACAGAAGGTGCATCAGAAGAAGAATAAACAATTGAAAATTAATAATTGGGAATTGAAAATTGAGAATGCTTTGTTCACCATCAATTATCAGTTATCAAATATCAATTAAATAATAATGGGTCAGAAGACAAATCCAGTTGGTAATCGCTTAGGAATTATTAGAGGTTGGGACTCAAATTGGTTCGGTGGAAAAAGCAAGGAGTTTTCAGCAAAGGTAGTAGAAGATGATAAGATCAGAACCTACCTGCGTGCACGTGTACCCAAAGGTGGTATAGCTCGTGTTATTATAGAACGCACCTTGAAGCGTATCACTGTTACCGTTCATACCTCACGTCCAGGTATTATCATTGGAAAGGGTGGAGCAGAAGTAGATAAGATTAGAGAGGAGTTAAAGAAACTGACAAGCAAGGAAGTTCAAATCAATATCGTAGAGATTCGCAAACCAGAATTAGACGCGTATATTGTAGGAGAATCTATTGCGAAGCAAATAGAAGCACGTATCAATTATCGTCGTGCCACCAAAATGTCTATTCAATCAACTATCCGTGCAGGTTCAGAAGGAATCAAGGTACGTTTAAGTGGTCGTTTGAATGGTGCAGAGATGGCACGTTCGGAGGAATACAAGCAAGGAAGAACACCTTTGCATACCTTCCGAGCAGATATTGATTACGCCTTAGTAGAAGCAAACACTATTTACGGAAAGATCGGAATTAAGGTTTGGATCTTTAAGGGAGAAGTGTTAGGAAAGCGTGATTTATCTCCAAATACAGGAGACGGTAAAGAACGCGGTGGACGCGGACGTGGTGGACGTGGTGGAGATAGAAGAGGTGGCGGACGCGGACGTGGTGGTAATAATCGTGGCGGTGGACGCGGCGGCAACAGAGGCGGCGGACGAAGAAACGACTAGACTTTTGAAGTTTATTTTTAGAAATAAACGGAAATAATTAAAGAAATAAATTGTACTTTTGCGTCCCTTTTGAGGGATAGTACTAAAACATAGGAAAATGTTACAGCCAAAACGTACGAAATACAGAAAACGCCAGAAAGGGAAAAATGATGGCTTAGCGTACAGAGGAACGAAAGTGTCATTTGGTTCTTTTGGGCTAAAAGCAACTACGGAGGGGCGTATCACGAACCGACAAATAGAATCTGCACGTATTGCCATGACACGTTATATGAAACGTGAAGGTAAAGTATGGATTCGCATTTTCCCAGATGTTCCTGTTACGAAGAAGCCTTTAGAGGTTCGTATGGGTAAAGGTAAGGGTGCGCTTGACCACTGGGTAGCTTTGGTAAAGCCAGGACGCATCATGTTCGAAATGGACGGTGTGCCTTACGAAACCGCAAAGGAAGCATTACGATTGGCAGCACAGAAATTACCTGTTTTAACAAAGGTAGTAGTGCGACCAGATTATGAGGGATAGATATAGAAAATCTCTTTTAGACCTTTCTAAATTATAGGAAATGGCAAGTGCAAAATACTTAGAGCTTCAAGGCTTTTCTGACGAGGATTTGAAAGTGGAATTAGCTGAAATCAAGAGTCAGTACCAGAAAATGAAGATAGATCATTCTATTCGTGGTATCGAAAATCCATTGGATTTGAGAGAAGTACGCCGCGATGTAGCTCGATTGAAGACAGAAGTGCGTCGAAGAGAGATTGCAGCAATGTCGGAAGAGCAATTAGCGGGGCGTTCAAAGAAGCGCGCACGTCGTCGTGTAGGAAGATAGAATATATAAAGATTTTTGATGTTTTTTAATATCAAAGGTTTGTTCTCCAAACTTATTATTGATTCAAGACAATGAGTGAACAGAAACTTACAAATAGCAAGACGAGAATCGGAATAGTATCAAGCGATTCGATGCAAAAGACTATTACAGTAGTAGTAGAGCGTCGTCTACGTCACCCGATATACGGTAAGTTCGTGAAGAAGTCGAAGAAGTTCATGGCGCACGACGAAACAGAGCAGTGCAACGTAGGAGACTTGGTAAAAATCCAAGAAACGCGTCCATTGAGCAAGCGCAAGTGTTGGGAAATGATAGAAATATTAGAAAGAGCGAAGTGATTTTGTATTAAGTATCAAGTATTAAGTATTAGGTAATATGCCTTCTCTTAATACCTATTACCTAATACCTAATACATATAAAATTATAAAGCGATGATACAGCAGGAATCAAGACTGAGAGTAGCCGATAATAGTGGCGCAAAAGAAGTGCTTTGTATTCGTGTTTTAGGCGGATCAAAAAGACGCTATGCTTCTGTAGGCGATCAGATTGTTGTTACTGTAAAGGAGTCTTCTCCTGGAGGGGTAAAGAAAGGTACAGTTTCTAAAGCAGTAATTGTACGTACTCGAAAGGAAATACGCCGCAAAGATGGTTCTTATATTCGCTTCGATGATAATGCAGTAGTATTATTGACGGCTTCGGAAGAACCACGCGGAACACGTATCTTCGGACCTGTAGCTAGAGAGTTGCGGGAGAAGAACTACATGCGTATTGTATCACTTGCACCTGAGGTGTTATAAGGATTTTAACAATGGCTAGAAAGAAGAACATACAGACTCAAAAGCGATTTACACCGAAATTGCATATCAAGAAAGGTGATAAAGTGCTAGTACTTTCAGGCGCAGATAAAGGTGCAGAAGGTGAAGTGTTGGAAGTGTTTCCTGCTAAGAATAGAGCAATTGTGGATGGTGTAAATATGGCTAAAAAGCATAAGAAACCAACACAAGAGCAAGAGGGAGGGATTTTTGAGGAGCCAGCATCTATTCATGTTTCTAACCTTATGTTAGTAGACCCTAAAACAGGTGAAGCTACTAGAGTAGGGCGCAGAGAAGAAGGTGGCAAGATGGTAAGATATTCAAAGAAATCTGGACAAATCATAGACTAATGAGTTACGCACCAAGATTACGAGATAAATATAAGAACGAAGTTGTTCCTGCTTTGATGGAACAATACCAATATAGTTCTGTCATGCAAGTGCCTAAAATCGTCAAGATTTGTTTAAATCAAGGCGTAGGTGCAGCTACACAAGACAAGAAAGTCGTTGATAGTGCATTGAAAGAGATGACTGCAATCGCAGGTCAGAAGGCAGTGCCAACGAAAGCATCAAAGTCAGTATCGAACTTTAAGCTTCGAGAAGGAATGACTATCGGAACACGCGTGACACTACGTAGTGAGATGATGTATGAATTCTTGGATCGCCTTATCACAGTAGCACTACCTCGTGTACGTGACTTTAGAGGTATCAATGATAAGAGTTTCGATGGCAGAGGCAACTATTCGATGGGTATTACAGAGCAAATCATTTTCCCTGAAATTGATTTGGATAAAGTAAGCCGCATCTCTGGTATGGACATCACTTTCGTTACTACTGCACGAACGGATGCAGAGGCATTGAGCCTACTTAAGTTGATGGGAATGCCATTCAAGAATCAAAGAAATTAGAAGTTATTGAAGATTCGAAGGTTTGAAAGTTTGAAAACTATTCAAATTGACAAATTGACGAATTATCAAATCAACAATACAAATGGCTAGGAAATCAGTAATAGCAAGAGGAAAAAAGCGCGAAAGATTAGTTGCAAAGTATGCAGATTTGCGTAAGCAGTTGAAGGAAGAAGGACGTTGGGATGAGCTAGATAAACTGCCTCGCAATTCGTCAGCAGTACGCCTACACAATCGTTGTGGACTTACTGGTCGCCCAAAAGGGTACATGCGCAAATTTGGTATTTGCCGAGTGAAGTTTCGCCAAATGGCAAACGATGGAAAAATACCAGGTGTAACTAAAGCAAGTTGGTAGTATAATTATTTTTACTATCTTCGCCCCGAATTTGAAAATTATTCACTGTAGCATCTACATTTCTTATCCAATTTTTTGCTAACACAGTGAATTTTAAAAAGACAGTTCATAGGTCAGCAAGCCACACTTGCATGAAACCGTGAACGTAAAATAAGTAATGTTGGGGTAATACAATACCTGATTTCAAAAAATAAATTCGACATTTCACGAATTAAAGCAAAGCATAGCAATAGTAAAAGCGCGAAGTCTTGGTTTAATTCATGAAATTCAAAGAGGATTTAATTTTTTGAAGAATATTATTAAGTTCAAGGGTATTTCTATTATCTTACTCATATACCTAATGTTATGGTAACAGATCCAATCGCGGATTTTTTAACACGTATCCGCAACGCGCAAATGGCAGGCCACAAAGTAGTGGAAATTCCTGCATCGAACATGAAGAAGCGCATCACAGAAATTCTCTACGATCAAGGATATATTCTAAAATATAAGTTTGACGATGAAGGCGTACAAGGCGTTATCAAGATTGCCTTGAAGTACGATCCTCAGACTCGCAAGCCAGTCATCCGAGAGCTAAAGCGTATTAGTAAGCCAGGGCTTAGAAATTACGCTAAATCTACGGAGATGCCACGCGTTATCAATGGTTTAGGTATTGCTATTATTTCTACATCCAGAGGTGTATTGACAAATAAGCAAGCTAAAGCAGAGAATGTAGGAGGAGAAGTATTATGTTACATCTCATAATTAATCGTTGCTAAGTGGAAGTTTAGAAGTTTAGTCATTCAGAACTTTGTGAAAAGATTGAATAACTAAAAAGCTAAGAATCCAAAAATTAAGAATTATGTCAAGAGTAGGAAAATTACCAATATCGCTACCTGCAAAGGTAAATATAGAAGTAAGCAAAGGCAACTTAGTGACGGTTAAGGGGCCAAAGGGCGAATTGTACCAACAATTAGATCCAGACCTAGGAGTAGAGGTAGAGGATGGCACACTTACAGTGACACGTCCAACAGATCAGAAGCGTCACAAAGCGATGCATGGTTTGTATCGTGCACTTATCAGCAATATGGTTGAAGGTGTGACAACAGGCTATGTGAAAGAATTGGAACTAGTAGGGGTAGGTTATCGTTGCAGCAATTCTGGACAATTATTAGAACTTACGTTAGGGTATTCGCACCCTATCATGTTCCTTGTACCAGATGAAGTGAAGCTCGAAACAAAAATGGAAAAAGGAAAGCCTCCTTACATCCGTTTAGAGAGTAATGATAAGCAACTTATTGGTCAGGTAGCAGCGAAGATTCGCGCGTTTCGTAAGCCAGAGCCTTACAAAGGAAAAGGTGTACGTTTCAAGGGTGAAGAAATTCGTCGCAAAGCTGGTAAGACGGCTGGTAAGTAGATCGTAGATAAAGATTTGAGTCAAATAATTTATGTCTCATATCTAGTGTCTCACATCTCATATCTAAAAAAAAGGGCTTTGGGTTTAGGAAACCTCCTCTACACTAAAGCTGGAAAGTAATAAATAATGAAACGAACTAAAAAAGGACAACGGAGACTTATTCGCTACCGTATCCGCAAGAAAATGACAGGTACGCCACAGCGTCCTCGATTGAGTGTGTTCAAGAGTAATACTTCTATTTATTGCCAATTGATTGACGATATTGGAGGAGTTACTTTGGCAGCAGCAAGTTCAAGAGAAGCAGGTGTTTCGGGAGCTACTAAAACAGAGCAATCTGCGGCAGTAGGTAAGCTTATAGCAGAACGAGCGCAAGCAAAAGATATAGATGTAGTGGTGTTTGATAGAGGAGGATCATTATATCACGGACGCATCAAAGCCCTAGCAGAGGGTGCACGCGAAGGTGGTTTGAAATTTTAAAATTAAGCTATTTAGATTTTAAGCTATTTGGACTTTTAGATTTTCATAATGTTCAAAATCAAAAAAGTCTAAATTTTCCTGTCTGCTGACAGGCAGGCAAAAGTCTAAAAATCTATAATATTTTCACTAATGGCTAGAGAAAGAGATAATAAATCTAACAATAGAGGAAGAGGTAGAAACGACAAGAAGGGCAAGCGCGTAGAGGCTTCAGATTCGGAGATGAAGGAAAAGATGGTTTCGCTCAACCGTGTTGCGAAAGTAACAAAAGGTGGTCGTACATTCAGCTTCGCAGCTATTGTGGTAGTTGGTGATGGAAAAGGAAAAGTGGGTCATGGTTTAGGTAAAGCGCGGGAGGTATCAGAAGCTATCGCAAAGGCAGTGGATGATGCAAAGAAGAATACCATAACCTTCCCTATCAATAAAGGGACTATCCCACACGAGCAGAAAGGAAAATATGGTGCAGGAAAAGTACTATTGAAGCCTGCTGCGGATGGTACAGGAGTAATAGCAGGTGGTGCAATGCGTGCAGTACTTGAAATTGCAGGAGTACAGAATGTATTAGCAAAATCACAAGGTTCATCCAATCCACATAACGTAGTGAAAGCTACAATAGATGCACTATCAAAGCTTCGCAGCCCGAAAATGGTAGCAAAGCAACGTGGTATTTCTTTGGATAAGGTGTTCAATGGATAAGTCTCGGTCTATCGGTTAGGCTTGCGCTTTTGAAGTACACTTCTTAGGGCAATAGTTTTCCGTTCACCGTTGAAATAAAACGCAATGGCAAAAGTAAAAGTCACACAAGTCAAAAGTGTTATTGATCGCTCGAAGCGTCAGAAAGCAACAGTGCAAGCACTAGGACTACGAAAAATGAATCATACCGTGGAGCATGAAGCAACACCACAAATTTTAGGTATGATTGCAAAAGTAAGCCACTTAGTAAAAGTGGAAGAAGCTTAAATTTAGTTTATTTGCTTAGATAAATTGATTTGCTTCTGTTCTATTTATGGAAACAAATCAATAAATAAGCAACCACAATTTGTATGCAATGAATCTACATACATTAAGACCAGCGAAGGGAGCGGTGAAGCAAGGGAAGCGTATAGCACGTGGACAAGGATCTGGAAGAGGCGGCACTTCTACGCGTGGGCATAAAGGAGCAAAATCTCGTTCAGGCTTTAAGAATAAGCGTAATTTTGAAGGTGGACAAATGCCACTACAAATGCGTTTGCCGAAGCGTGGTTTCAAGAACCCAAACCGAGTGGAATATGCGGTATTGAACTTAGACCGTCTTCAGGAGGTTGTAGATAAGTATAATGTATCTTCTTTAGACTTGGCTACTTTGATAGAAAAGGGCCTTGTAGGTAAGAATGATAAATTAAAAGTGCTAGGTGGAGGCGAGTTAAATGCAGCAATCACCATTTCTGCACATGCTGTATCTGGTAGCGCAAAAGAGGCGATTGAAGCGAAGGGCGGAACAGTAAACTTGGTTTAAATTTACTAGCTATAGCCATTGATTGCTACTCCCTATTGGAGTAGTAATCAATAGCACCAAGCTATCAATTCAATAGTAATGAAGCGATTTTTTGAAACGCTCCAAAATATTTGGAAGATTGAAGAACTACGAAATCGCATCCTCTTTACCTTAGGGATGCTTTTCGTATTTAGACTAGGCTCGTTCATTGTCCTTCCTGGCGTGAATCCAGCAGTACTAGAAAGTGCTACACAAAGCAATACGAATGACCTTTTAGGCTTATTAAATGTCTTCACAGGAGGTGCATTTAATAATGCTGCTATTTTTGCACTTGGTATCATGCCGTACATTACGGCATCTATCATTGTGCAATTATTAGGTTTTGCCGTACCTTATTTCCAGAAGTTACAGCAAAAAGAAGGCGAATCGGGGCGAAAGAAACTAACGCAAATCACACGTCTACTCACTGTAGCGATTACACTCGTACAAGGTGGTGGATACCTTACATATATCAATAGTTTAGGTGCTGTAGATCCTAGTATTCCATCAGGAGTATTTTGGTTCTCCAATATCATTATTCTATCAGCAGGTACTGTTTTTGCAATGTGGTTAGGTGAGCGTATCACCGAGCGTGGAGTAGGAAATGGTGTATCTTTATTGATTACCATTGGTATCATCGCTACTTTACCAACAGCACTTATCGCGGAATTTCAGTTGCAGTTAGCGAATAGCGGACTACTGATTTTCGTATTGGAATTAGCAGCCTTGTTCTTTATCGTATTAGTTACGGTAGCCGTAGTACAAGCAGTGCGCCGAATTCCTATACAGTTTGCTAAGCGTATGGTAGGACGTGGTTCTAGCCAAATGCCAGCAGCGTCAGCACGAGATTATATTCCATTAAAGTTGAATGCATCAGGGGTAATGCCTATCATCTTCGCACAAGCATTGATGTTTTTGCCTGCCACTGTAGCGCAATTCTTTTCTAGCGATCAATCGGACCTTACTGCTAATCCAGTATTAAGTTCATTGACTGATCCATTCTCGTTTCCATACAATATCATTTACTTCATATTGGTAGTACTATTTACATATGTATATACTGCCTTGATTGTAAATCCACAACAGTATTCGGAATACTTGAAGCGTCAGAATGCATTTATTCCAGGTATCAAGCCAGGAAAATCAACAGCTGATTTCATTGATGCCGTTACTACACGTATTACCTTACCAGGGTCTATCATGCTAGGCCTCATCGCTATATTGCCTGCCGTTGTAGCAGCATTCGGTGTGAATCAAGTATTTGCAATGTTCTTTGGTGGTACATCACTACTTATCTTAGTAGCAGTAGTATTGGATACACTACAACAAATAGAAAGTTACCTACTAATGCGTCGCTACGATGGCTTAGTGAAGTCAGGTCGCGTACAAGGCAGAAGCCGTATGCAAGGCATTGGTGCGAATATGTAATATATTTTAGGTATCAAGTAGTAGATATTAGGTGTTTTTTTTGTATCTGATACTTACATACCTAATACTTATACAAGATAAAAAATGGCTGACGGTCCTATTTATTATAAAACAGAAGAAGAGATTGAGTTAATACGACAGAATTGTCTGTTAGTATGTAAGACTTTAGCAGAGGTTGGAACCATGTTAAAGCCAGGCTTAAAATCATCTGTTATTGATAAACGTGCGGAAGAATTTATCCGTGATCATGGAGCGTTGCCAGGATTTAAGGGATATAACGATTTCCCTTCAACCCTTTGCATGTCTATCAATGAGCAAGTCGTACATGGAATTCCTTCTGATAGAGAATTTCAAGATGGCGATATCGCTTCGATAGATTGTGGAGTAGATTGGAATGGATTTTTTGGAGATGCTGCTTATACGTTTCCGATAGGAGATGTGGCAGAACCAACGATGGAACTCCTTCGTGCTACTAAAGCATCCTTATACTTGGGTATTGATAATGCTATAGTAGGGAAGCGATTAGGAGACATAGGGTTTGCTATTCAAAATTACATTCATAAGCAAGGCTATACTATAGTGCGCGAATTGGTGGGACATGGATTAGGTAAAAACCTACATGAAGCACCAGAAGTACCCAACTATGGTAGACGAGGAAAAGGAGGCAAACTACAAGAAGGCTTAGTTATCGCAATAGAGCCAATGGTGAATATGGGGCGCAAGGATGTGGTGACTGCAACGGATGGATGGTCTATTATTGCAAAAGATAAAAAGCCATCTGCACACTTCGAACATACGATTGCTGTGCGGAAGTCAAAAGCTGATATTTTATCCGATCATTCTTTTATAGAAGAAGTTATTCGGAAGAATCCGAATTTGAAAGAAGTAGACACCTTAGAATTTGCTTAGAGAGACTGCACTAAGGATTCGGTTTTTTGGATAAAAAAATGTACTTTTGCACTCCAAAAATTTCAACGTCAAAACAATAAGCTTCTTTTTTTAGTTTAAATGCTTGGATTAGATGCTTTTAAAGCAGAGCATCCAAATGTTTTGATAAAAAAATTATTAAAGAAGTTTATTATTTAAATTATGGCTAAAAAGAATATCATAAAGCAAGACGGTACAATAGAAGAAGCACTGTCGAATGCAATGTTTCGAGTACGTTTGGAAAACGATCACCTCATCACAGCAACTATTTCTGGTAAGATGAGAATGAACTACATCCGTATCTTGCCGGGCGATAAAGTTTCTGTAGAGATGTCGCCTTATGATTTGACAAGAGGAAGAATCATTTACAGATATAAGTAGATGAAATTCATGAATTTTATCTATCAACAGCAATAACAATGAAAGTTAGAGCATCAATTAAGAAGCGTTCTGCTGATTGTAAAGTAGTACGTCGGAAAGGACGGGTTTATATCATTAACAAGAAGAACCCAAAGTTCAAGCAACGTCAAGGTTAATCTATATAAAGAGATAATATAATGGCTCGAATATCAGGTGTTGATTTACCGAAGAATAAGCGTGGAATAATAGGATTGACCTATATCTATGGTGTCGGTAGTTCTCGTGCGAAGGAAATTCTAGAGAAATCAGGTATTGATGAAAATACCAAAATCACAGATTGGACGGATGAAAACATCCGTATAATCACTGGAATTATCCAAGATGAGTATAAAGTAGAAGGGGAATTGCGCTCCGAAGTACAAGGAAACATCAAGCGATTGATGGATATTGCTTGCTACAGAGGCTTGCGTCATAGAAGAGGACTTCCACTACGCGGACAGCGTACTCAAACCAATGCGCGTACACGTAAAGGTAAGCGTAAGACGGTTGCGAATAAGAAGAAAGTTACGAAGTAATAGATAAGTGAGTTGGTGAAAATGGTGTATTAGCTAATTTTTTGGATATAGCTACTTTACACATTATTTATCAATAAGCTAATAGACCATAAACATCATGGCTAAGAATAGAAAATCATCGAAGTTAAAGAAGCTAAAGATTAAAGTGGAGCCGGAAGGTCTCGTATACATTCAAGCTTCCTTCAACAATATTATCATTACACTTACAAATAAAGCTGGACAAACCATTTCATGGGCATCAGCAGGTAAGGCAGGTTTCAGAGGTTCTAAAAAGAACACTCCTTATGCAGCACAGGTGGCTGCTAGTGAAGCGGCTAAAACTGCATATGACTACGGAATGCGCACAGCTAAGGTTTATGTGAAAGGACCTGGATCTGGACGTGAAGCAGCTATTCGTGCTATTGATGGTTCTGGAATCAAGGTTTCGACTATCCATGACGTGACACCTGTGCCACACAATGGTTGTCGTCCTCCTAAGCGACGTAGAGTGTAATTTGGATTTTTAGAATCTTACAAGGTAGTTCGCTGAAAAAAGCTCAACTATCCAAGTGATCTAAAAATCTAGCTATCCAATTTGAATAATATTTTACTTTATATACAATGGCGAGGTACACAGGACCGAAGACAAAGAAAGCAAGAGCGTTTGGAGAAGCGATATTTGGCTTTAGCAAGGCTTTTGAAAGACGTAAATATGGCCCAGGACAGCACGGTAACGGGCGAAGAAGAAAACAAAAATCGGACTATGCTCTTCAGTTGATGGAGAAGCAAAAAGCGAAGTACACGTATGGTGTATTAGAGCGTCCGTTTAGAAACTTATTCGAGAAAGCAAGTGCAAAGTCTGGTGTAACAGGTGAAATCCTTTTACAATACCTAGAAGCTCGATTGGATAATACCATCTACCGTTTAGGTATTGCACCTACTCGTAGAGCGGCACGTCAGTTGGTAAACCATCGCCATATTTGTGTGAATGGAGTATTGACTAATATTCCTTCTTATCACTTGCGTCCAGGTGATACTATACAAGTAAAAGGAAAATCTCGTAATTTATCTGTAGTGAGAGATAGTGTGGCGGCAAGATCATCAGATGTACGTAAGTATGGATGGTTGGAGTTCAACTCAGATAAAATGGAAGGTGTTTTTATGGCATATCCAGAGCGCGATAACATTCCTGAGAAAATCAACGAGCAGTTGATTGTCGAATTGTACTCGAAGTAAGACATAGTAGTACGATTATATATTCGCACTACAAAACATGGAACTATTTATCCTTTCCTGCGTTTTTTAACAGGAAAGGATAAGTAGTATACAGATTTCTTTTCCATTTCCTATCAACGTCATATCATATTCTATGAGTATTCTTACGTTTCAAAAGCCTGATAAGATTGTCCTTCAGAAAGCGAATGACTTTGAAGGTACCTTTGAATTCAGACCTCTCGAACCTGGTTTTGGTCAAACTATTGGCAACTCTCTCCGCAGAGTGCTACTATCATCTTTAGATGGTTTTGCTATATCAGCAATACGTATTGCTGGTGTAGATCATGAATTTTCTACTATCAAAGGAGTGGTGGAAGATGTAGTAGATATCATCTTGAACTTAAAGCAAGTTCGTATCCGACAGATGATTGCAGATGAAGAAATCAGAGAAGAGAAAATATATCTAACCATTAGTGGTAAAGAGCAGTTTTTAGCAGGAGATATTGAGGAGAACACCAACATGTTCAAAATCATGAATCCTGAACTTGCCATTGCCACAATGGATGCTTCTGTTACCTTAGAGATGGAATTGACCATCACTAAGGGACGTGGTTATGTATCTGCTGATGAAAACCTACCAAAGGATGCACCAATTGGTGTAATTCCTGTAG
>CALGLY010000343.1 GCA_937959095.1 uncultured Saprospiraceae bacterium | reverse complement strand
GATTCATATTGATTTGGCTTTAACATCCAACCTCTATAAATAGCAGCTTCTTTTTCCTCATTAGCTTTTACTCTTTTCAATGCTTTATGGACATTTCCTCTCTTTAACTCTTCAAAGCTGATTAGAGAGGTTAGCATAAGCTCGTACTTAGCGGCTTTGTATTCTTCCGCATACATATAATCCACTTCTTTAGGACTAAATCCGCTATCACAAAATATTATTCTCATGTTTATACTCTTTATGTTTTTTGTACTAAAATTAAGAAATCTCATCAGAATCTAATGTCCTTTAAGAACTCAATTAGTCCGAAAAGATATAGATTCTTTGTAACCCAAACCCTCGTTTTAACATCTTATCGAAAAAATGAGTGGTTCTATCCATCAAAAAGGAGATTATGAAATAAAAAGTTCCAAATTGAGGTTCAAATAGAGCGTTTTATAAATCACCTGATAAGAAAAAATATGACTGGCAAAACAAGCGAGCTAGGATTCCTACAAGAATTCTACGCCCTTGAAATTCGTGTAGGCACAGCTACCGATAATTTCGAGGAGCTAAAAGGCAGCGTCCTACGCCTATGCGAACAAGAAGGCATTGATCTAGCACAACATCCTGATGTGCAAAGCCGATTGCAGGCTATTTTAACCAAAAAAATCAAACTTCATTTCTATTCTATTTCACCTACAGGCATACAGGGAGAGCAACTTAGTGTAAAAATCATAGACTACGAAGAACAGCAAGCACCGCTTCGCTTTGTGGTTACTTTATTGACGAATCTCTACGCTGATTTTGATCGCTATTCGGATTTGCAACAAGCTCAAGTGGCATTCTTGCAGGATATTCGATTCTTCTTTCAGCCACTTGCTATGCAGCAAGAAGTCGAAGTGAGTCTGCATCGCACTTCACCCCGGCAGCCGCGTAGTATGTCGGATGGCTTTTTCAAATTGCTATCCAAAACCAATCTTTTTTGGAGTGCTTCGGGCGCATCTGTTTTGCTACTCGAAGAAAGTTATACGGACCACAATAAATATAAAAACCTCGGTGCTGCCATTCTACTCACGGGGGCATTCGCCTTTGTTTCTGCGACATTCGCGCTCTCCTATCTCACAAGCAATTGGTTGATTATTCTTCCCGTCGCGCTGCTTTGGTGCTTGACCATCATCAATATCGACATGATGATTATCAATACGATGGTGAAGTATAAAAAGCAAGGTTTGAAGTCCTTCTTTGGCTTTCTATCACGGGTATTGCTCGGTGTCGCAATTGCCATTTCTATTTCTATTCCTGTGGAAATGACTTTACTAGAGGATGAAATTCGGGATGAAATAGAACGCAACGACCGTGCTTTGTTACAAACAGAATTGGATAATTCCTTATTAGCTTTTAGTGAATTAGATACTTTGAAAGCTCAAAAGGTAGCCTTACAAACGCGCTTCAATGAAGAAATGCAAGGTAAAACTGGTGGATCAGGCAGAGTAGGTTATGGGACTATTGCAAAGAAACTAGAAGAGCAAATCACCACGCTCGATAGCACCATTCTACGTCTAGAAGCGGAGCGCGATAGCACCGAGAGTCGAGTACGAAATGAAATAGGAAACGCTCAAGTGGAGAATAATAAATATGGCTTTTTGGCTTCCTATCGGGCATTGCATCGGTTGCAATATAATAGCGAGGACAATTCGGTATTCTATATCGCCTTGGGTATCAAAATCCTATTACTGCTAATTGAGCTTTTGCCGATTATCTCAAAATCGCTGATGCGACGCGGTGCCTATGATGCGCTCTACGAATTGGAAGAACAAAAATATGTGCGAACGAGTGATAGGCGGCGTTTATAGATTCTGGCAACCCGTCTAAGGTTGCCTATCGTGGACTTTAAGTTCGCCTGTTCACTGAGTGTAGTGGACAAGCGAGCTTGAAGTCGTTCGTCCACTAGTGCTACGTCACTGTTCGGCAACCTTAGACGGGTAGCCTAGATTCTTGTACCTAATACCAAAAATCCCTTTATCTATTCCGCGCATAATCAACTTGGCGTTTTAGCTTTTCGAGTGCTGCATCCCATTCCGCTTCTGAGATGGCATCCGCATGTGCTTTACTTGCTTCTATAGTGGCTGCTCTTATCTGATTGCTCCAAGTATTCAGCAATTCATCAACTTGTGCAGCCGCAAACGGGCCATTTATAAACTCCTGTTTCTTTGCTTCAAATTCTTCTTCAAAAGTCGTCCAGCCCCCTGTTAGTTTGTCGCAACTCGCTGACCACTGCGGTATTCCCCAAATACCATGAGAGAAAATCTCACAGTTATTAGACGTTTCGCCCCATTCATCCGCTATAGGCGTAATTGGGTTGAATGGAAAAATGATATTATCGAAGGCATTATCCAAATCCCAGGGGATGAGGTGTAGTTCTTTTTCATTCGGTTCTTCGTACCAATAGTAATTATGGTTGGTACAGGTTCCTCCATTACAATACCAATGAAATGCGCCATCGTCATTCCGTATTGTTCTATCCACTACTGCGAGTGAAATAATCTCATCAATATCCATCATTTCTTGAATGATACGTGGTACATCTGCATCCGATGCGTCTGCTATTCGTTGCCCGAAATCTCTTATCAGCGCAACCGATGGATTTTCATCTTCATTCGTTTTCAAGGCATTCAGATAGTGCTGTTCGCTATGTGGCGCACCTTTCATGCTTAGTGGCCAAACTTCTTTGTACAAATTGCCATCGTCATCATCAAAATTATGCTGCACAAACCGCCCATCTATTTGTTCCACTAAAGCATAAAGTCCCGAATAGTTCCCATTTATTAGCAACTTCGCATGCGTCGATCTAGGTGCAGGTACGCCCATCTGTCGGAACAGCCAATAGCCCAAGCGATCGTGCATTTGCGAAGGATCGAGGTTTTGAGAATGGAATTGGAGCTTTTTGAGCTTGAAGAATTTTTCTTCCCTGCCTTCCCAATTTATTTTGACTTTCATGGATAGCTTGGTGCAGGTTTTATGTCCCGAAGGATTCGACCAATCCGAACCTGATACGCAATCAACAAAACCTCCAATCGATCCTTTGTAGCGCACTCCAACTGGACTGATGGTATCTCCTTCAAAAATCAGCATGCCTTCTACGTATTCTTCTGCGGCAGGGTCTGCATTTATTTTTGCTAAATCTTCCTCTGGTATTTGTAACTCGAAGGTGTGCAGCACGTCCTGATTGAAAATATAGCTCGATTTTTCATTCAGGTAACGTTCTTCTCCTGTCGGAATGATAGTGGGTAAACCCGATTCAGGTTCTACTAGATCGGGTGGTGTCACCTCTTCTTTTTGACAATTGCAGCATAATAAGAGCGCGCAAAAGAGTAAAGCATTTATCTTAATTCGCGACATGATTTTATAGTTGATTAAGTGTATTTATCATGGCTTCTTTTCTGAAATATCCAGAAGAAAGCACTTGAGTTGTATCTGATGATTGGAATATTAAAGTCGGAAAGCCATTCACCAAGCCTTTTGCATAGGCAAATTCCTTTCTTGTTGCCGTAAGATTTTCCTCACTCATCCAGTTCTTTTCAAATAGAGTTTTATCAATAGACAACTCCCCCAAAATGGGAAGGTAGGTTTCTATTTTGTCCAATCTTTTTCCGTCCACTAGAAGTGCTAGTTGTACTTTTTTAGCGAAAGGAAAAACTTGATCGGGCGCAATTTGCTTAATCGCGATTAC
>CALGLY010000342.1 GCA_937959095.1 uncultured Saprospiraceae bacterium | reverse complement strand
TTTTTCGACGAATAAAACAACGAGATACAGTTTTGTAACACTTAACCAACAAAGCCAGCTTGATGCTAATGGTGATATTACAGAGCCAATAAAAGGGACGCTTACCTATTCCGTTACTTTTCAAACTGCCTATCCTTACATAAAGCTATCAAAGCAAAACGTTGGTGAAATATTTGAACTCGGTGGAAGCTCCTACAAATTACTAGAGATAGTAGGAAATAGAGTGGTAGTAAAACCTATGGATGCGGAAGATCGTGAGGTATCACTGAAAATGCATAATTTAGAAGCCGATGGCAAACAAGAGCGAGTTGGTTACTCTTTCGTTGAACTTAGAGAACTGCAAGCAAAAGATGAAAAGTATAAGGATGTAGCCTCTTTTATGCGTTCTACAATAAGTTTAGATAGCAGAGTCTATGATATCTTTAATGCAAATAAAGACATCTCTCTCGAAGCTTTCAAAAAAGCAATAGCTGCTGAGGATTTAGTCAATCCTAAAAAAATAACGAAGTATATTGTATTGCTTAGTCCTGCTCCTATTGAGCATAACTTTCTGCTTTTTAAACCCGCTAATGAGGTGAAGAAGGAGTTAGTGTTAGAACTTTAATCTTGATATAAACGGCACTTCCTTTGAGAGTGCCGTTTGTGTTTTTTAGGCGACGGCATATTCTGTATATTGTCGCATAGAAGGAGCTTGTAAGCCTAGTACAATATCCATTTTGGGGATGCCTTGTTTTACGAGTTCTTCGGCTACATATTCTTCGGTTCGGTTTTCTTGTACCCAAACTTTTCCATCAATAATATCGAAGTGCATCATCACTGCAAAAATATAATCCTTCTCTTCCCAGCCTATTTGTAAAAGCTGAAAATGCCCTTCTTCGGTATCTGCTATTACAATATGTTTGATAGGAGAATTTGGTTGGTTCCAATCTTCAGCATATTTTTTTAGTAGTTGTTTTATGGTTATTCCGTATGTTTTTACTCTTTCCATGCTGCAATTGTTTTAGACTCCAAATTGATTAGGGTAAGTTGAGGTACACTTGATAAATTAGATGTTCCAGTTTTAATTAGTTTACAAAAACACTCCACCCAAATCCAATTCAAAATCCAAAACCGTACATTTCAAACGCCCTCCTTTCTGAAAAGTATTCATAGTGAGATAAACATTGCCATCTACTTGGATGTGTTGGGTAATTTGCTGGGCATTTACATCTAAAATCCAAACTTCTTGGATATTGGCAGCAGCATAAAGCGGGAGTTTTACATCAAAATCATAGCCTATGGAAGTATCGGCTACTTCTATCAAAAAGAAAACATCTTCGGGGGTGGGGTGTGCATTTGCATAAAAATTATCACTTCTTTTTAGAATAGCAATGTCTGGTTCTGGCTCAGAGAAACGACTTATTTGAATAGGATTTTGCACACTTACAATGACTTTCTTTCCTAGTTCTTCTTTAATTAAGTTGGCAACTATATTTACATAGCTGGCATGCTTGCTTCCTATTGGTGACATCTCTATGATTTCGCCATGAATTAATTCCACTCTGTCTCGTTCGCTCAATACGCCTGCTTCTAGCATTGCATAGTAATCCTCTACGCTGAATCGCTTGCGTTTTATTTCCGACTGTGCTACTGCGACCATTGCTTGTTATTTTTTTCAAAGATAGGACTTTTTTGGATGGGAGTAAAGGGGGCTTTTAAAGCGGGAATTGAGATATGAAAATATGTAGTTAGTTTCTTATCAAGAAAATTTTGCTCAAATGTGGCAGAACTTTAAGTTCAAGGACAAGTTCAAACGCAAGTTCAATTTGTAAACTTGCACTTGCACTTGAGTTTGTACTTGCACTTAATATGATACTGGCTTTGCTAGGATTAGGGTATTTTATAAAAAACAAGAGACCAACACTACACGCATTGGTCTCTTATCTCAAGAACTTACGCAAACAAATTTCGCATATCTACGCGTTCCCGCACGATTTGCTCCACTTTATCAACTGGGATACGCTCTTGCTTCAAGGTATCTCTATCGCGTAGCGTCACCGTATTATCTTCTAGCGTATCGAAATCCACCGTTACACAGAACGGCGTTCCTATCGCATCTTGACGGCGGTAGCGACGACCGATTGCATCCTTCTCATCATACTGACAATCGAAAGCAAATTTCAAGTCATTGAATATCGCACGCGCTTTGCTTGTGAGGGCTTCTTTATTTTTTAGTAAAGGCAAGACTGCACATTTGATAGGCGCGAGTGGCGCAGGTAATTTCAGCACGGTTCTCGTCGAGTCTTTACCATCCGCATCAGGCACGGTTTCGTCCATGAGGGCGTGGCTCATCGTCGCTAAGAACATACGATCACAACCGATCGAAGTCTCGACTACATAGGGTACATAGTTTTCATTTAGTTCTGGATCGAAATATTGCAATTTCTTACCAGAAAGAGCTTGATGCTCCGTCAAATCGAAATCGGTACGGGAGTGAATCCCTTCTAATTCGCGGAAACCAAATGGAAATTGGAACTCGATATCCACCGCAGCATTGGCGTAGTGTGCCAAATTCGCATGATCGTGAAAGCGCAATTTTTCTGCTGGATGTCCGAGGGCTTTGTGCCAGTTGAGGCGCGTTTCTTTCCACTTCTCATACCATTCCATTTCGGTGCCTGGCTTCACAAAGAATTGCATTTCCATCTGTTCAAATTCGCGCATACGGAAAATGAATTGGCGGGCTACAATCTCGTTTCGGAAGGCTTTTCCGATTTGTGCAATTCCGAACGGCACTTTTTGGCGGGTCGTTTTTTGAACATTCGAGAAGTTCACAAAAATCCCTTGCGCTGTTTCTGGGCGCAAGTAGAGTTTGCCATCTCCACCAGCCACACTACCGAGCTGCGTAGAAAACATCAAGTTGAATTGGCGCGGCTCTGTCCAATTCGCACTTCCTGTTTCAGGATCTTTTATTTCTAGTTCTTCTATCATGGCTGCCATGCCTTCCATATCGCCATCGCTCATCACTTTCGCTAGGCGTGCCATGATGTCATCGATGCGCTTTTGGCGGTCAAGGATGCGTCCATTCGTAGCTCTAAACTGTGCTTCATCGAATTCCTCTCCGAATTTCTTCTTTGCTTTAGCTACATCTTTATTAATCTTCGCTTCTATCTTCTCGCAATAGCCTTCAATTAGGTGATCTACACGGTAGCGTTTTTTGCTATCCTTATTATCAATCAATGGGTCATTGAACGCATCCACGTGTCCCGATGCTTTCCATGTTTTTGGGTGCATGAGGATAGATGCATCAATACCCACGATATTTTCATGGAGCTGCACCATTGATTTCCACCAATATTGCTTTAGGTTGTTCTTTAGCAATACGCCATAAGGTGCGTAGTCATACACGGCTGCTAAGCCATCATATATTTCACTCGACTGATAAATAAAGCCGTATTCTTTGCAATGCGAAACGAGTTTCTTGAACGCCTCATTCTGTTGTGCCATCGTCTTAAGTTATATTTATTAGCTTGCCTGCTGCAAGGAAATTTTTGATTGTTAATCTTTGAGTAGTTATCTATGATTAAGTATAGAGGTACTAATGATTTTTTACCTCAAATGTAAAATAGTTAAATCCCTACTCTTTATAATAATTTACGGTTTTGTATATGTGGTTTGGCGAGTTTTTACTCGACACGAACACTATAGTTTATTCTTGCATCTTGCCTAACGTCTTTTTAATTCATCTTCAATTTGGTGTCCAATCTGAATGAATTTCTTCTTTAAGATAGGAAATATTTTATGGTCAACTTCTAAATCTTCTTCATTTTCATTCTTCATATACCAACAACTAAAACAAATTTGTAAGATTCCAACTATTCTATCTTTTTTAGAGTAAAAAACAATTGAATCTCTAAAAATCGGTGCACACATAGAAAAATATTGTTCTTCAAATTTTGAGGTTAAAATTCTAAAGATTAATTCGATTTCTTTGTCCTCTTTTTCAAATTTGTAGACCTTTTTTGCTGATTTATGCAATTCTCCATCTTTATTTATTACACGAGCACGGAATAGGTTTGTCTCATCAGATAATACTTCTATCTTTTTTCTCAATTTAGATTTCTGCATGAATCTTGCGGATTCAAGTTCTTTTTCAATTTGCTGAATTTTTTCTTTATTCTCTACTTCTAGGTTTTTAAACCTATCGCCTCTTAAGCCAGAATATGAAACAGCATATTCAAAATTTAAATTCTCAATGTAATTTGAAAGCTTTTTCATTTTCTCGTGTATTGCTTGCAAAAGACTAAAGACCAAAATATTAGGGCGCGAAAATATCAATGTTTGGGCTGTATCCCAAATAGGATGGGATATTTCTATAATTCCTGCTATTTTGTGCAGGGAAAATCAATTTTATAAGCGAAAATTATGAAAGGAAAAATAGGGAAATACCTACTTGATTTGCTTATTGTAGCTTTTGGCGTATTTTTAGGCATGGTAGTGAGCGACTGGAATACCCAACGAAAAACCAAAGGGCAAGTAGAAAAAACCAAGCAATACATCATAGATGAACTGAAAACCAATATACATAACTTAGAATACGCTATAAAATACCATACTCAGTTAAGAGTAGAGTTTGATAGTATTGCTAGTACAATGAATGATGAAGATAGATTAGCAAATTATTATAGGAATAAAAAATTCAGATATAATAAAATACCGTCTTGGACTGGACCAGGTATTACACTACTAGATAAATCGGTGTATGAAGGGGCTAAAATGGGGAATTTTCTACAGGAATTTGATATTAAAACCTTGCAGCTTATTGCTAGAACCTATCGGCATCAAGATGGCTATGAAGTACTAGGTAAAAAGATGCTGGATAAATTATTTAGTATTGACTTTGATACAAAAACCATAGAAGTAATGAGCTTTATGGAATTATTAATATTCGATATATTACCCAGCGAAGAACATTTAAAAACACACCTTGAGGAAACCATAAAGAAATTGAATGACGATTCTATGTAGTAAGTCAAGTCGTAAGAACATAAGCAAAGAATACGCTTTATTTCCAAAATACAAAAGCAGAACATATGAAAGTTAAATTTTGTGGAGCAGCAAGAGAAGTGACAGGAAGCGCACATCTTATTACGCTGAAAGATGGCTATACTATTTTGTTGGATTGTGGCTTGTTTCAAGGGCGACACAAGAAAATGGCAGAGTGGAATAGACATTGGCACTTCAATCCAAAAGAAGTGGATTGTGTCGTTCTTTCGCATGGGCATATTGACCATACTGGACGACTACCTAAACTCTATAAAGATGGCTTTCGAGGCAAAGTATATAGTACCCATGCTACGCGGAGCTTGTGTTCTATCATGTTGCTTGATAGTGCAATGATACAAGAGCGCGACGCGAAATACCATAACAAACGCGCCCGCAGAAAAAATAAAAAGGCTTCTACTCGTAAGGCACTTTATAACCAAGGGGATGTAAATAAAGTGATGGGCAAGTTCGTAGGACTTGGTTATGAGGACTGGTTTCATGTGCATCCGAAGGTGCGCGTGCGCTTCCGTGATGCAGGGCATATACTCGGTAGTGCAAGTGTGACATTGGAAATAAAAGAAGGACGCAAAACACGTCGCATCGGTTTTTCAGGCGATATCGGGCGACCAAACCGACCTATTTTACGTGACCCACTGCCGATGGATGAGGTGGATTATATGATTTGCGAATCGACCTATGGCGATAAAGAACATAGCGCACCGCCTGCGGAAAGCGCGCAATTCCTGAAAATAATTCAAGAAACCTGTGTAGAGAAGCAAGGAAAACTTCTGATTCCTGCCTTTAGTATCGGACGTACCCAAGAGGTCGTTCATATGCTCGACCAAATGGAAACGAAAGGTTTGCTGCCTAAAATTCCTGTGTTTGTGGATAGTCCATTAGCGGTGAGTGGCACAGAAATATACGGTACTCATCCCGAATGCTACGATAACGCTCTCAATCAATATATACTAACGGATCCGAATCCTTTTGGCTTTAATAGGCTCACTTATAATCGGGATTTGGAAGTTTCCAAGCAACTCAATCATCGGAAAGATGCTTGTATTATCATCAGTGCATCGGGCATGATGAATGCGGGACGTGCCAAGCACCACTTGAGCAATAGTATCGAATATAAAAAGAATACGGTGCTGGTGGTCGGCTACTGTTCACCAGAAACACCAGGTGGCAAACTACGGGCTGGCGCAGAAAAGATTCGCTTATTCGGAGAAGAGAAAAAGGTGAAGGCACGTATCGAAATCATGGATTCTTTTTCGGCACATGCGGATAGAACGGAATTATTGGATTTTGTAAAGAATCAGAATAGGAAATTGCGTAAGCTTTTTTTGGTGCATGGCAACTATGAAAAGCAGAAGCAATTTAAGGGCTATCTCGAAAAGAATGGTTTTAAGAATATCACTATCCCGAATATGGGGGAGGAGTTTGTATTGGACTAAAAAAAAAGAGATGGCCTATTTCAAAAATAGGTCATCTCTCTTACATATACATTGTCAATTTTTAATTATCAATTAACTACGCTTCTTCCCCTTCTGGCTCTTGTCCGTGAGAAAGAATATTATCATCCACTAGAATGCGTCCGCAATGTTCGCAAGCGAGGATTTTTTTACGTTGCTTAATTTCTAGTTGTAGCTGTGGTGGAATCTTATTGAAACAGCCGCCACAAGAACTACGCTCTACGGTCACTACTGCCAAACCATTTCTGTAGTTCGTACTGATTCGATCGTAAGCTTTTAGTAGACGCTCTTCTATTTTCTTACGAACAGAAGTTGACTCTTTATTCAGCTTTCGCTGTTGCTTCTCCGTCTTTGTGATAATCTTCTCTAGCTCTACTTTCTTATTTGCAAGGTCTTTTTGCTTTTGTGTAAAACGAGTTTCCGTTTCTTTCACGGTTTCCTCTTTTCCTGACATCGTGACCTTTGTTTCTCTGATGCGCTTTTCAGCCAATTGAATATCGAGTTTTTGCAACTCAATTTCTTTGGTTAAAGCATCATATTCGCGGCTATTCTTCACATTATCAAGCTGTGCTGTATAGCGTTCTATCAAGGTAGTTGCTTCTTGCATTACCGCCTCGTGCCGATTGATTTCAGATTGTTTGTCATCCACGTGTTTCTTTGCGCGGGTCAATCGAGTCTCTAGCCCTACGATTTCATCTTCTAAGTCACTCACTTCGATGGGTAATTCTCCCTTCAGTATCTCTAATTCGATCTTTTCATTATCTATCAATTGTAATTCATACAATTGCTTCAACTTTTCCGCTACCGTAAGATCTTTATTAACCTTTGATTTTGCCATATAGATTTTTGTTTAGCCGTACTTTTTGACAGAGTTAAATAATGGAGAATTGATAATTTAAAATTGATAGTGATTTTAAATTATTCATTATCAATTATCAATTTTTCATTACTTAGATTTTCCTTCTTTAGTTCTTTTAAAACATCCAAAAACAAGGAAAACTAGACCATCTTACTAAGCATAATACACAGGATTTGTGTGTACGCTGGTCTGATGCGCCGCAAAATTAGTAAAATTCTGACAGATAAGCTCATATAATAGCTCAATCGTGTATTGTTCGCTTTCATAATGCCCAATATCTGCGATAA
>CALGLY010000341.1 GCA_937959095.1 uncultured Saprospiraceae bacterium | reverse complement strand
CGGTAGAAACAGATAGAAGTGATGCCAACTATACAGTAGGAGAAGACGTAATTTTTAAAGTCGCCTCTAGTATTGATGGAACTGCCGAATATGAAATAATGCTTGACAAACACACCGCTGCAGTGGGAAGTGGCACGGTAGAACTCCGAGCAGGTATGGTTTCAGAAATATCCTATAATGCTACAGAGCCTTCCGTAGTGCTTTGTCGCGTAAAAATGCCAGGCACACAGCAACTAGCGGGTGCTGCTATTTCTCCTTTCGAGTTATTTCCGATAGAGGAAGAACCAGAGCGTTTCGATGCATTTTGGGAAGAAGCCCGCACGGAATTAGCGACTATTCCTATTGACCCTCAATTGACTCTTCTGGAAGAAGAGGATTCAGAATATGCTACGACTTACCGCATCAATATTGCGACTATAGATGGGCGCAGAGTCTATGGTTATATCTCTGTGCCGAAAATGGAAGGCCCGTATCCTGGTGTACTCACTTTACCTGCTTATGGTAGTATTGCCAATGTGGTAAAACCCACCAAACACCTAGCAGAACAAGCAGGAGTGTTGGCAATGGCAATAAGTATTCATAATACTGAGCCAGATGTAGTAGACCCTAACTCCTACAAACCGAACAATATTATGAACGAATATACCAACTATTATCGCTATGCGGTATTGGCTTGTATTCGGGCGATTGACTATCTGTTTTTGCGGGCTGATTTCACAGGCGAATTGGCTGTGACAGGCGTAAGTCAAGGTGGTGGTTTAGCATTGATGACAGCAGGCTTAGACAAGCGTGTTGATTTATTACTGTATAGCAATGCGTCGCATTGCGAGCATGCTGGAAAAAAATACGAGAAGGCAAGTGGTTTTCCATATTACCTCAATCAAGCACGCTTGATGTATAATATCGATGCTAATGATGAGGAGGAAATAGTAAAAGCTTGTAAGTATTATGATGCAAGCTATTTTGCACATCGCTATACAGGCCCATCACTTGGATTCATCAGTTATTTAGACGATGTATCTCCACCTACTACTACTTTTGCTGCATTCAATGAGTTGCAAGGACAAAAAATATTGATGCACGGAAAACGTCTAAAACATGAACATCCACAAGAATATTGGGTAGGACGCTATGATGCACTTCGTCGGTTTTTACCAAATAGTATTCGTGCACCTTGGCCTTATGCACGTAAAACAAAAGGGTACTTCATGGATATTGGAGAAAACCAATCCATAGCACAAGGGGAGCAACTAACGCTTACTCCTACTTTAATTAAGCATGAAGAGACCATAGATTTACCTGCAAAATGGAAGTTATTAGATGGTCCTAGTCCTGTAACCTTTAGTAATCCTAATAGCTTAAATACAACCGTAAATTTTGGAGAGACTGGAACATACAAACTAGAAGTACGAGTGCAGGATGATGCTTTATTGATGGAAAATGGAAAATTTTACTCCGTTTCAGATGAAATAACAGTATTTGTGCACAATGGTACAGTTCCTTTACTCATAGATTGCCCCGAAAGCATTACAGTATATACATCTACAAGTTCAGAAATAGTGACTTGGGAAGAGCCTACCCTCATAAGTGCATGCAGCGAAGAAGCCGTCACTATTGAACAAACTAAGGGACAAGCAAGTGGAAGTAGCGTATCTGTAGGTAGAATGCCTATAGAATACACTATCACAGATGCTTGTGGACAAGTGACTAGTTGTACCTTTTATGTAACAGTATTGAAAGAAACCTTCACTCCTTTAGAAGTGAATTGTCCTGAAGATGTCCTTATTTACACGGATAATACAAGTGCTATTGGCAATTGGAATTTGCCAAGCATTGTGAGTGCGTGTAATACTACTTCTACGGTTTATACACAAATAGAAGGCTTACCGCTGGGCAGTTCTTTTCCATTGGGAGATACCCGCATTAGTTATCGAATTACGGATGCTTGTGGGCAGGAAACAGCATGTTCCTTCACTGTTAGTATTCTCCAAGAGCTTGATGCACTTCAAATTGCTTGCCCTCCAGATATTAGTGTTACTACAACTGAATCGAGTGTGACAGTAGCATGGGAATTGCCAGAAATTTTGAGTGCTTGTAATGAAGAGAGCGTGCAATACACGGAACTACAGGGATTCGAGTCAAATACAGCTTTTCCAGTAGGTGAAACACAAATCACCTATCAAGTAATTGACGCTTGTGGGCAAGAGACTTCTTGTTCTTTTACAATTCATGTGATACAAGAATTAGAGCGACTAGAAATTAATTGTCCCAATGATATCATGCTAGAGACAGATGGTACTTCCGCTATAGCTAATTGGGAATTGCCAGAAATAGTAAGTGCTTGCAATGAAGAAAGCGTACAATATCTACAGACAGAAGGCTTGGAACAGAACACCGCTTTCCCATTAGGCGAAACCCTAGTAAGTTATGATGTAATAGATGCTTGCGGACAACAAACAAGTTGTTCTTTCAGAATAATAGTGACGCAAAATATTATGCCACTTGCCATTTCTTGCCCGAATGATACGACCCTATTTACTTATGGTAATAATGTCTTACCAAGCTGGGAATTGCCAGAAATAGTAAGTGCTTGCATGAGTACTGGAATACAATATATTCAGAGAGCTGGCCCACCACTTGGCAATCCATTTCCGCTAGGTGCTACCGAAGTACGTTATGAAGTAATGGATGCTTGCGGACAAATTACAACTTGTTATTTTGTAATTACTGTGGAACAAGTGGAGCAACCTCCTTTAGAAATTACTTGCCCTCAAGATATTACCTTACTAACAACAACAGGCAATGCTCAACCAAGTTGGGAACTTCCTGATGTACTTAGTTCTTGCGGAGAAGGACTACAATTTATACAGACAGAGGGACCAGCACTAGGAAGTATATTTAGGATAGGGCAAACAACAGTAAGCTATGAAGTGATGGATGCTTGCGGGCAAATCACTACTTGCTCTTTCATCGTGGAAGTAATAGATGATCGTCCTCCTTTATTAAATATTGATTGTCCTCACAATATCACGCTATATACCTATACACAGGATACAATAGCGAGTTGGGAACTACCAGAAATCTTGAGTGCTTGCGATGATAGTGGTGTAAACTACAATCAAGTAGCAGGTTTTCCGAGAGGGAGTGCTTTTCCTTTGGGTGATACCCGCGTTACTTATAAAGTAGAAGATGCTTGCGGACAGATAAATTATTGCTCTTTCATTGTCACGATTATTCAAAATCAAGGAGAGACCTTAGCCGTAGAATGCCCCGAAGATATCACGATGATATTACCTTTTGGAGTTACTACTTCGCCTGTCCATTGGAATATGCCAGTAGCTACATCTATCTGTTCAGGAGAAATTGTGATTAGTCAAATACAAGGTCCTCCAAGTGGCAGTTCGCTAGTTCCAGGAATGGCTACTATTATCTATATCATACAAGATCCTTGCCAAAATAGAGTGATTTGTAGCTTCAATGTAAGGATAATAGCACGCAAGGATAAAAGTCCAGATAGGGATGAGCAAAGTTCTGCAAGTGCTAAGAATAATATAGAAGCCTTCCCGAATCCAACGAAAGAAGAACTTACTATTGCTTGGCAAAGTACAAAAGATGAACAACTCACTGTAGAATTAATAAATCCGCTTGGGCAGATACTTTATCAGCAACAATTGGAAGCTGTGGAAGGAAGAAACGACACGAAAGTACCAATGGGACATTTAAGTAATGGTTGGTATATTTGGCGGTTGAAGAATGCGGAAAATTGGGTAGTTACACAGCAAGTTCTAAAACAATAGATATCTAGATTTGCAGAATGAACGGGCAATTTCAAGTTGCCTGTTCATTCTCCAAAACCTTAAAAATTTAGTTCTTCAATTTCGTGATATTATATTGTGCCTGTGCGTAATACTTACTTCCTTTAGGTACTTTTTTGTATGCCTCAATAGCCTTATCTACTTTCGTAGATTTTCTATACAATTCTCCTAAATAAGAATAATACTTGCTTAATTCTTTAGGCTTTTTTCCAAGCTCACCCGCTTTTGCAGCATGCTTAATCGCTTTATCCATAGAATCGCTCCCTTTTGAGCCGTATGCTTTTGCTACATAATAATTAATCGCTGCTACTTCTAATGCGCCTTTATTAGCTTTTACTAATTCAATAATTTTATCAAATTTTTTCGCATTATAGAGTGGACCAAATGCCTTTCTATATAAGGAAGCAATTTTATCCGCAGGACGCTCTGCTGCTTCCGAGAAAGATGCTGCTTGTAAATACGCTCCCGTTGCCTCCTCTTTTCTGTCTAATTTTTCTAATGCTTTAGCAAGGTTGATATAATTCGCATAGTAGTCATCATCCATTTCGGTACCACGCTTTGCCATTGCTAGCATTTCTTTATACTTCTGTTCTTTGTATAAAGCAGAGGCATAGCCATAAGCAGCCCTCGAACCATTCTTATTAGCTAAGCGCAAGGTTTTTATATTCGTAGAATCTGTTGGGTTTAACTTTGCCATACGGATAGCCTCCTCAAATAAAGGGACCGCAGCTGCATATTTTTTCATACGCATTTCCGCTGTTGCTTCATTATAGATGGTAGCTGAGGTACGTACATTTTTATCTGCTACTTTAGTCGTTTCTGTTACTTCGGCTGTTTCTGTTGCTTCAGTCGTTTCTGCTGGTATAACACTTCTTCTAACTGGCTTAGCTTCCTCTTCATTATTATTCTCTCCTTCTACCTGAGCTGACAAAGAAACACTCATAAAAAGTGCGAATACTATGTATAATAAATTTCGCATAGTTTATTGTTTAATTATTAAGAACTATCTATGTATTTAGATGTGAAAATCTACTTATCAGTAGGGCAAGTATTAGGATGTGAGATTATGATTTACTCATACATCAGCTTTAAATTCCACACCTAGTTCAGATAGCTTATACCAATTTTAATAATGAATATCTATTGTTATTAAAATTGGTACTAGTTAAAAAATGAAAAAATTCTATAGGAATAAGACATTTATTATTCCTCAAGTCATGCAAACATAAAAAAGCCCAAACGCTTCACGAAGGAATCGCTTGGGCTTAACATAGGTTTTGCATTTCAGAAAGGAAAAAAATTCCAAGATGCTCTAATTACTTCTGTATCACTACACGCTCCGTGTAGAATGCCTTATCGGTATAAACCTGGATGAAATAAATACCATCTGCAAATTGTGCTGTATTGAAGGCTAGTACTTTATTTCTCTTACTAATAGTTGTTGCTACTTCTTGCCCATTTATATTGACTATACGCACTTGTACGCTCTGTTCCAAGTTTTCACTTAGTGCAATATTGACCTGCGTATTGGCAGGATTCGGATAAATGCGCACTTGATTAGCAAAGGCAGGATCGTTCGTTCCTACAGTTGCTTCATCATCAATTACGATATTGAATCTTGCTGGCCCGAATAAGCCCTGATCGGTATCGCGAATAATGAAATCGAAACCATCTTCGGTAGCAGCATCGCCATTGTGTTGGTAGCTGATGCGGTAGCCATCAATATCTTGCTGCGTGAAGCTATCCCCCATAGCAAGGGCTTCTTCGCTTAAATATAGTGTACCGTGTTGTGGTGCAGAAAGCAATTCGTAAATAATTTCATTACTTGCATTGTCTTCGTCATCTGCTTCTAGTGTGGTCGTCCAGATTTGGCTACGCGAACTTGGCGGCAGTGCAAATACCTCATTCGTAATAAGGAAAGGCGCATTTGTTTGTACATCACCGCAAGATTCTAACTCCCAACTATTGATTGTACCCAAATCATTTCCACTATTCACTACTTTGACTTCTAGCTTCCATTCTCCTTGAATGTTTTCGCCATCAAAAATAGCGAGTGGTTCGTGAGGAATGTATAAAAGTCCTGCCGCACAATCATCTACACTACTAGGTGCTTCATCATCGAAACCAAAGGAAAGTAAATTTCTACCACCACATTTTCGAGATACTAATATTGCTCTAGTATCCGAAGGACTTATCAAAGTCACTTCTAGAAAACCAATTGGTGAAAAGCTAATATTAACAAGTGGAATATTCAAATCCGTAATTTGCCCAGAAGACCCAATTTCAATAATAGATTCTACTATCGTGCCGCTTGCTTTCGCGATATTTACTGGCTCAGTCTGTTCGAATGGAAGACACTGCACATTTGCTGTTTGGAAAACCGAAGGCACGGTATATGCACCTGCTCCACACTCATTGATTGGACGTACCCGCCAGTAGAAGGTATTGCTGTCATCCAAAAAGATGTCTTCTGGCATAAAGCTCGTAGCGGTCAAATTGGTTCCTTCTGCAAGAATAGTACCTGCATTGAAATCAGGGCTAGAAGCTAACTGAAAATCGTAGTTCGAAGCATTAGAAATGGGTGTCCACTCAAAAGTCGTATTCCCTACTAGACCTCCTGAACCGCTTTCTGGTGAAGTAAGTGAAAGGGCAGAAAAATTATTCGATACAATATTAAATTCTACTGCTTGGCTTAGCATGGTGCTACCATCAGCCGATGTACCTACGATATTGATTTGCGTTAAGCCATCGAAGTCAGTCGCATTCATATCTAAAGTAAGCATTGTGCTTGCTCCTGCTTGCACTGTAGCTGGCTCAAATGTACCTGTTACTCCTTCTGGAAGATCCGCTAAACTCAATTGAATTTCGCCTTCAAAACCTGCAATTTGCTCGGTCTGAATCGCTACGCTTGCATTGGTAGGAAGACATACTTCCTGATAAAAAGGCATTGGACGCAACGCAAAACTCGGTGCTGCCGCCGCCTCTATCGGGAAATTTTCGCGCGATATATTGAAAAATATATTATTCGCTGCTTCTACTTTTATGCGTCCAATAGTAGTAGTAACATCTGGAATAGTTACGAATTCCGCACCATCATTCGATACATTTTCTAGCAATGGAATATTGAAATTATTGCCACCATCCGTAGAGAGCAGAATATTCACGCGCTGGCAATTTACTTTTGCATTTGTCGTATTTGCTACATCCCAAGTTACTTCTACTTGCTGCCCTGCCATTAGTCCGTCGCTGCTTGCAGAAGGATAACTAACTAAAAATGGGCCAGCATTGCCGGCTACTTTAAAATTCAATTCTTCCCAAACCGTGCCGCCGCCTGCTGGATTATTATCGCGCACCGTACAGCGGAAGGTATAGTCACGCTCAAACGTAGGCAACACTTCTGTAGATTCACTATTTCCATTCAATAAAATTGGCTTGCGCGGAATCATTCGGAAAGAGGAAGAAGTAGGTGGGAAAGAACGAATATTTGCCGCATCAATAAAGCTTGACCCCGTGTTCACTTTACCTGGATTAAATTGTTCCCAGCAATACAATAGTGCATCCCCATCAGAGTCGGTAGCTGTTGCTTCTAGCATGAAAGGCGTTTTAGTAGGAATATAAAAATTATCCTCATAGTCCAAGGTGATTTCTGGTTCGTTATTTCCTGTGCTAGTTGCAGTAGCACAAGTGCTGCCATTTCCAAAACGCGAAAAACCAATAATTTGATCTAGATTCAAAGCATGATAATAATCATCTGAATCACTCTGTATATTATCGCTGCCACAACCACCTGCATAACTCATGATAGTAGATCCGCTACCAGGTTCATAGGTTGTTTCTCCTACTTGATTATTTTCATCATCCCCACAAGAGCTCATGGTGTGCGTAGCAAAAAACTGATGCCCTACTTCATGCGCCATATTTCGAACTACCATCCGCATAATAGACATACCATTAGGACGACAAGAAATGCCTCGTGCTCTTATCTCTGAACAAACAGATCCTAAACTAGCAATACCACCTACATCCGAGCAGCCGCCTGTTATTACGTGTCCAATACCATAATTAGCATTGGGAATTCTCATATTAAATATTTCCTGCGATTGATTAATCAATTCGCGTCCTAGGTTTCTATTTTGATAAGGATCAGAAGCTAGCGTAGTGAAAATAAGCTGATCGGTTTCATCTATCAACATAAACCGAATCGCTACTTCCCGTTCGAAAATACTATTCAGAATATTCACGACATCATTAAGCGTAGATAATACACCTGCTACCGTTCCTCCCGCATTGCCACTAAAAGCAATCGTAGTAGAAATTGCCATATCATAAGTACGTAATACTACTGGGTCAGCACCCGATTTTTCTTCGCCCGCTGGTATATCAAAATCCAATTCGGAAAGATGCTGTAGTATTTCATCTTCCTTGCTTGGTACATATCCACAGCTTAATGCAGGACGCGCTGCCGACTCCTTATCCACCACATCCTTATAGAAATAACTGCTATAGGCTTGTGGTGCATTTTCTATCGGCTCTATACGTACCAAACCATGCTCACTACGAAGAATTACTTTCAAACCATCAGGCGATAGGCTGAAACGCATACGGACATTGGAATCATCTTCCGCCACTCCGCTATAGGATTTGATATTCGGGTAGCGTGCCGAAATACCTGCTTTCATCACAGGTGATTCTACTACCTGAAAATTCCGCAATACACCATCAGGCATAGGAAATGCAATACTTATAGGATTGCGTTTCGCTGCTACCGAAAATTCCATTGGAGCAGCTTTTAGTTTCTTTTCTAATACATCAATATTCAAAGCTGCACTATGGTATGCAGTTATTGTTTCCGACTCAGTAGGCTCTACAACTACAGATACATCCTGCCACATACTTTGCCCTACTAGCAGGCTGGTGCAGCAAAGCAAAATAACAAGAGAAGCTATAAATCTCATATGATTAACTTTTGTGAAAAATTTGTTTTGTAATGTGGAATTGCAAATTTGATTTGTTCTTTGACATCAGCAAAGTTGCCAAAGAAGGATTCAATTCAACTTATTTTTTCCCAAAAATAAGAGAAAGATTACAGAATTAACGAATAGAAAAACTAGAACGCCTCTTTTTACAGTCGAACTATTGTAAATATTTTGTCTTTAGGGAGCAGGAAATCATGATATGAACTATTTCTTATCTTTTTATTTTGTCTTGAAAAATATTTTTAGCCTAGTCTAAAAATATTTTACCTTTGTAGGAAATACATTAAATCTAATGGCAGCAAAAACGATTTCGCAAGCAGAAGAGAATTATCTGAAGGCGATTTTTAAAATAAATGAGAAAAATGGGAAGTCCGCAGGCAACAAAGCGATTTCTCAAGCGATGCAGACGAGCGCGGCTTCTGTGACGGATATGCTACGCCGTTTGGCAAAGAAGAAACTCATCAACTACGAAAGCCACAAAGGAGCGACCCTCACGGATACGGGCAATCGTATTGCAACAAACCTCATTCGGAAACACCGCTTGTGGGAAGTTTTTCTAGTAGATAAGCTGCAATTTGCTTGGGATGAAGTGCATCCTATTGCGGAAGAATTAGAACACATCAAATCAGAAAAATTAGTTGCTCGATTGGATGAATTTTTAGGTACACCTAAATTCGATCCTCATGGCGACCCTATTCCTGATGCCGATGGTAATTTCACCTTTCGGCAGCAAGTACTACTTTCGGAAGTAGAAATAGGAAAAAAAGGAATGCTCGTAGGCGTGCAGGAACACTCCAAATCTTTTTTACAATATTTAGATAGCTTAGAATTGGGCTTAGGAACGGAAGTAGAAATACTAGAACGTTTCGCTTATGATGACTCCATGCGCCTGCTTATAAATGCTAAAAAAGAAGTAGTACTTTCTCATAAAGTAAATCAGAATTTATTTATCAAATTGGTTTAAGGCTTATTTCTTGCCTAAGACCTTAGTATTTAAGTTCTCATCTTTTGCGCGTTTGGAGGTAAAATTGACAAGAGAGAGCACAGACCATTTCATTGAGAGAATAGAGATTTTATTTTTCATATAAAAATCTCTATTCTCTGTTCTCTCAACAAAATGGTCTCTCTTCTATAACACTGGCTATGCCAACTTAGAAAGAAAATAACAATATGCGAATTACAATTTTTACAGCTCTTTTATTTTTGATGGCTTGTGGCACGAATGAAGAAGCAACAAATCAGACGGAAAAGAAATTAAGTGTAGTAGCATCTGCATCTATTTTTGCAGATATGGCACAGAATATTACAGGTGATTTGATAGAGGTGAAAACTATCGTACCTATCGGGAGCGACCCGCACCTACATGAAGCTACGCCTCGCGATGCGCGTTTAGTATCCAAAGCAGATTTGATTCTTAGAAATGGCTTGACCTTCGAAGGCTGGCTCGCCGAACTTATCGAGAATGCAGGTACTAAAGCCGAAGTAGTGCTTATCACGAAAGGCATAAACGCCATCGAAAGTGATAAATATGCTAATTCTGCCGATCCACATGCTTGGATGTCAGCAAAGAATGGCTTGATTTATATCGAAAATATAAAGAATGCCCTTGTGCAACTCGCGCCTCAATATGCGGAAGAATTCAATTTCAATTATGGTGTATATAAAAAGCAATTGGAAGATTTAGACACTTATATCGCTACGGAAGTACAAAAAATACCCGCTTCGCGTCGAATTCTTATTACTTCACATGATGCTTTTAAATATTATGGCAATGAATACGGGATTCAGCTAGAAGCAGCCCTTGGAGTCTCGACAGACGCAGAGGTGCAAGTGTCGGATATTACACGCCTAAATCGAGTAATTCGAGAAAGCAAGATACCTGCTATTTTCGTAGAAAGCACCATCAATCCTAAGCTGCTAAAACAACTAGCTGTTGATAATAAAATTGAAATTGGAGGTGAACTTTTTGCGGATTCTATAGGCGATAAAGAAAGCGATGCGCCTAGTTATCATGCCATGCTAAAGCACAATACAGATGTGATTGTAGCGGCATTGAGTAAATAAGACAATTTCTATAATTAACCTAAGTTGTGTGGTAGAAAGTAGAGAGATTTTTAGTTTTTTTGCTTCTTCAATCATCGCATTCTACAATGTCTTCGACAAATTGAAAATTAATACATGTCTTTCAAGTTAAGATTACTTCTATTTTATGTACATCATATCGCAAAAGCTACTACTTATGGTGATTTATTACCTCCAGAAATTCGGCAAGAGAACAAAAAACAGGTAGAAAAAATTGGGCATCTATTCGACTTTCCGCCCTTGGAATTAGCAACGGTAGAAGATAATACTATCGAAATGCGCGACGGCGTGATGATTCCTATTCGAATTTACCAGCCAAATAATAAGCAGGACTTACCCATTATTGTTTTTTTTCATGGCGGTGGTTTTGTACTACGTAGTATTGATTCGCATGACAAAGCCTGTCGTCGGTTAGCTAAGACTTCGGAAGCGATCGTTGTGTCCGTAGGGTATAGACTTGCACCTGAACATAAATTCCCAATTCCGACAGAAGATGCTTATGATGCCACGCTTTGGATAGCGGAACATGCCAAATCTTTAGGTGGCAATCCCGATAACCTAATCCTGATGGGCGATAGTGCTGGCGGAAATTTATCAGCAGTCACATCGATACAGGCACGAAATTTAGGGAAACCGAAAATTGCAAAACAAATCTTGCTTTATCCAGCTCTAGATGCTCGTTTATGTCATCCTTCTATGGAGGAGTTAGGGAAAGATTATTTCCTAACCAAGGAATTGATAGAATGGTTTGTAGATCATTATAAAAGAACCGACGAAGATATTTTGAACCCTATGATGTCGCCTCTATTGACCAAAGATTTATCTAATCTGCCTCCCGCTTTAGTCCTCACTTGCTCTTTAGACCCTTTGAAAGATGAAGGAGAAGCTTATGCCGATCGTCTAAGCGCAGCAGGCAATCAAGTCCATTTTACAGAATATAAAGATGTGATTCACTCCTTTATGAATATGCCTAAAATCATGAAGG
>CALGLY010000340.1 GCA_937959095.1 uncultured Saprospiraceae bacterium | reverse complement strand
AAAATCTTCAGAAGATTGAGAAAGATCACCACTAAGGATGTCTTTTGCCATTTTTCCGAAAATTAGTGGTACTACCATCAAGAAGGAAAAGCGAGCTGCTTTTTCTCTATCAATATTGAGCAATACGGCGGTCGAAATCGTTGCGCCAGAGCGCGAAATACCAGGTAATATCGCAATAGCTTGAGCGATACCTATTAGTAAAGCATTATTATAGGAGACATTTTTATTGGTATGTTTTGCACGATCGGCAAGGAAAAGTAAAGCTCCTGTGAAAAGCAACATCACGCCTACAAGTAGGATGTTTTGGCTAAAGAGTTGTTCGATTTGTTCCTCAAATACAATACCGATAATAGCCGCAGGGATCATGGAAACGATGATTTTCAGGGCAAATTGCCACTCTTCATTCATTTCAAATTTAAATAATCCCTTAAATATTTCGGCGATGTCTTTTCGGAAAATAACAATGGTGCTTAGAGCGGTTGCTGCGTGCAGCGTTACGGTCATCAGCATACTTTCTTCGGCAAGGCTATCATCTTGCAGGAAGAATTTGGCGAGTTCTAGATGTCCGCTACTACTAACGGGCAAAAATTCAGTAAGCCCTTGGACTACACCAAGGACTATTGCTTTTAATAATTCGTACATGGGACTGCGTCAATGTCGATTTGTAAATTCGAGTATTCCTTAAATTAAAATGCAGATAAATAATCTACTCAAATAGACAAACCAACAATATTTAGAATTTTTTAAAAATGGCTACTATTTCAACTATTAATCCAGCGAGAATACAAATAGGTGCAAGCACGGTACGGCGCGCACTATAAATAATATTCGGATCCCAAACATCATTGCTTGGCATTGCGCCACCACTCATCAGAAACATGCCTAGCGTAATCAAACCCACGCCTGCAAGCATCAACAAGTAGTTTTCGCGCTTATAAATGAGTTCTTCCTTTGGGATAGCACGTGCAGTCGAAGTAGCTGATGCTGTACGACGCGAGCTAGTCGGACGAACGGTCTTTTTTCTTTTTTGCCCTGAATTAGCACTTGCTTTAGTTTCGTTAGTCGTTACGACTTTTCTCTTTTTATCTTTACTCATTTTTTATTTAATTGTTCCGTCGCTCAAATGTTAATTCGACATTAATACAAATCATCGGTTCTCATCTTCAGGTATTTATTCACAGCATAATAAGTACTAGCCGTAGTGATTAAAATACCTAAGAGTAGCATTCCTAAAAAGAGCATCCACACGCGCCAGTTTTGTCCAAACTGGACATAGGTGCTAATTTCTTGATTGATTAAGAAGCTTATCAAAAGCAAGGCTGCAATCGCTAAAATAGCACTAAACACTCCTTGCCAAAGGCTACGCATGAGATAGGGTTTGCTGATGAAACCCCAAGATGCGCCTACCAATTGCATATTTTTTATCAGAAAGCGATTAGAATATAAGGCTAATCGAATCGTATTATGAATCAGTAATACTGCTACTAATATAAAGAAAAGACTAATGAGCAAGGCTAAGTACCCTACGCGCTCGATATTGGTCGCGATTTCATTAATCAAGCTTTCTTGATAATAGACATCACTTACGAAAGAATAGCGTTTCAAAGATTTTCGAATGTCTTGTAAGCTATCCGCTACCAAATAATTGGAATGGACATTGAACGTCAAGACATCGTATAGTGGATTTGGTAAATCTAAATTTAGAAAATCCTCCCCAAAATCCTCGCGCAATAGTTCTACTGCATCTTCTTTACTTGTGAAACTAATGCTTTCAGGTCGTGCATAGGCACTAGTACTGATGAGTTCGCGGATTTTATCAATGGATGCTTGTTCCGCTCCCTCTTCTAGCTCTACCATTATATTTACCCGTTCCTTGAATACGTCAACTAGGTTTTTTGTCTGGATTAGCATTAATCCAAAAAAACCTAATAAAAATAACACCAAGGCCACACTCAATATGGAATAGATGTAATTAGGACGCACTTTAGGTGCATAACTCTGCTTATTTTCCGACATTTTTGGCAAAATCTTTGAAAAGACGCGCAAATATAAGGAATGTGTATGGAATAAGGTTGTAAAATTAAAGTAGCTTCTTTTATTCTTAGTTTTTGTTTTGGAAATGGGCATTTATCTGGATAAATAAGCAACTTCAAAGTGTATTCTAATTTTAGAGGAAACTCCGTTTATGCTTTTAGAAGTAAATTAAAGCGCGTTTGATGCTAAAAAGGACAAGTGCTTACTATCTTCGCGCTCTAATAAAAATGCTTGCATGAATCGCATCCGATTAATATTTTTCTTGTTTTTCTTGCCTAGTTCTTTGCTAAGTCAAATCATAGCCGATACTGTTGTAGTACAGGCAAATAAAGTTCGAGAGCAAGCCATCGGAACGCAAGTGGAGGCATGGAATACTAGCGAATTGCAAGAAATGAATGCTTCTACTATTGCAGAATTGCTAAGTAATGAAAGCAACGTTTTTATTAAAAATTATGGCGCGGGTAGTCTTGCTACCTCTTCGATACGCGGTGGCAGCGCAGGACATACGCTTGTATTATGGAATGGCTTACCGATACAAAGCCCGATGCTTGGACTCTTAGATTTGTCGCTCTTGCCCTTGCAAAGTGCAGAAAATATCACTCTACAAAAAGGGGGCAATTCGGCACTTTGGGGAAATGGGGCAATAGGCGGCGTATTGGCATTGAATAATCAAGCGAATTTCTCCAATACATGGCGCGTACAATCGGAAAGCGAAGTAGGGAGTTTTGGCAAATTTCAGCAACAGCTACAAGTAGGCGTGGGAAATAGCCGTTTTCAAAGCCAAACTAAATTCCTACATCAGCAAGCGACAAATGATTTTTATTATCGAATTCGAGATGATTTAGAGCCTATTCAGCAGCAACACGCCCGTTTTTCGCAGCAAAATATATTACAAGATTTTTATTGGAAAGTAGGAAATAAGCAGCAGTTAGCTTTTCATTTTTGGCAGCAGTTTTCGGAACGAGAAATACCGCCTACCACCGTTCAGAACCGAAGTGAAGCGAGCCAAGATGACCGTGCCACGCGCCTAATATTGGATTGGAAAGCGCCTACTCAAGCAGGACTGTGGAATGCTAAAGTTGGCTTTTTTAAGGAAGATATTCATTATAAAAACCCGCTAGAAGAGGTGGATGCACCTAGCCAATTTACAACTGCATTAGCAGAACTCAATCGGCAATGGCAATGGAAACAACAGCAATTTCATATAGGTGCAACACACCGCTACACCCAAGCCGAAGCAGATGGCTACAGAGGCAATATTCCAAAGGAAAACAAG
>CALGLY010000339.1 GCA_937959095.1 uncultured Saprospiraceae bacterium | reverse complement strand
CTAAGCCCGAAGTATTACTATTATTTTATACCTACTCTTCTTCGAAGCGTAGTTCTTGTATTAATTTCTTTGAACTATCTGATTTCAGATAGATATAAACACGGAAGGTTTTATTCTGTGTTTTCAAGTTTCCGATGCAGTAGCTTGCTTCCTTAGCCGCTGAGCCGCCTTGGTGCATTTGACTAAATGCTTTTGGCTGATGCTGTTGGAAAAAAGCTTCTACCATTTTCACAGCTTGAGTCGGATTACAGCTTGCTTCTTTATTCAATACTGCTAACTCGACTTGACTATCAAAGTATGCACCCAATGTAGTCGCATCTCCTTTTTGAATAGCTGTTGTAATTTCTGTAACACTTGGCTCTCCGCCTAGTCCTAAAAGAGGGAATAATAGAATAAGAATAAAGTGTGTCATGGGAAAAGGATTTAATAAAATGGTTGTAAATATGTTCTGGATATGTAAAAAAACAATAATACCTGTTTCGATGGAAACGAGTATTTTAATACGAAATTGTGTTTGAAAGATTTTATTTCCCTAATCCTAATAAGTTGTCTTGTATGGTAGTATCCCGGTAAGCTTGTGAACAGTAATTTTATTGTGTTAACGTTCAAAATAAAAAAAGATACATTTTTTAACATATTTCTGTCAATTGCCCTAGTTTTTCACACAACGAACTGTAAATTTTCTCTTCTTTTGTCGCTTATCATCAATGTGGTGGGCATGGGTGTGTTTCACATAACTATTCGGGCCAATATGCAAATGGAAACGTGCATCTTCCAGTTCTGGGTTACTTGCCCAAAGGGTAATCGTTCCGATTTTTTGCCGTCGCTTGCCCTGTACCCAACCTCTTGCTGATAAATTTAAGGGGTTATTCGCATCAAATAATTGGAGTTGTTTAGTGGTATCCGTAACCATGATATCGGTGCGTGGAACAATCGTTTCATATTGTATGTGCTGCTCTTGCACTTGTTTTTTGGTTTTCATTAGTTCAAAGTAAGCTTCCCACTCACTCAATTTCGATACATGCCAACCATTAGGGCAAAGTTCATCGAGTTCCTGATAGGTATAGAAATTGCCCATTTTGCAATCCTTTTTTTTATTAAAATTGGGGCAATAGGAAAGTGCCGTTTCGTATCTTAAATTTTCGCGAAACCACCAATCCGTATCTATTTGGATGATTTCGTAGGTGTTTCCATCTCTTGTGTCTAAGAAGTTATCCATCTTAAAATTTTGCCCAATGCCAAGTATAGGACAAACGAGGAAACAGAATAGAAGTAGAATAAAATGGCGCATAGTTTGTACTGTCTAAGTTCGACTTTAGCTAAAGCTGTGATGGTCTTCTTTAGAAACTTTTGTTGCTCCAATTTATTGCTGAATAAGGAATGTAATAAATTACCTTTATTTTTATATCTGAAGCCTTCAAAAACTATAAAGTTGCTATCTTTACAAAGAAGAATCACCCAATTCTTTCGCGTAACTAAACACACACCATGAGAACACACTTCCTACTATTATTAGGTATATGCTTCCTTTTCAACCAAGCGAAAGCAAATGATGTAAATGTAGATTTCAATGTCACCTCGACTTGGGCAACGGGCTATTGTGTAGATCTTATCATCACAAATAATACCACTACAGATATTAGCGGCTGGACGCTTCAATTCGATACGCCAGCCACGGTCTACAATTCATGGGGAACGACCTATAGTAGTTCGGGTGGTACTACGAGTTTTGTAAGTGCAGTAAGTTGGACAGTTACCATTCCTGCCAATGGTGGCACGATTAGTTTTGGCTATTGTGCCAATGATAGCGGCATACATACGCAGCCTACTAATGTAGAAATAGTTGGTTACCCGACTTGCATCACCTCAGCAGGTTTTGATAATAGCAATCTCCCACCGATAGTTACCATTACTTCACCGAGCGATGGTACGACATTTCCCTCTGGAACATCTCCGATTACAATAGAAGCGGATGCGACCGACTCGGATGGTACAGTCGCTTCCGTAACCTTTGAAGTGGATGGAATGACGATTAATGCAACCAATACAAGTGGCAATGCCTATGAAGCGAATTGGATACCAAGCGGCGATGGGACATATATCATACTAGCTACCGTGACGGATAATGATGGCAGCAAAAATACCTATACTATTAGCATTACTATCGGTAATCCAAATGCGGGGATAGTTCCCAATTGTAGCAATGGTTTTCCGAGTCCTTCTTTAGTAGGGTATTGGCAAAATTGGGACAATTCCACTACGCCACTCATTCCACTCGACCAAGTAAATTCTACTTATAATGTAGTGAATCTTTCCTTTGCTGTTCCGCGTTCAGGTACGACTTATGATATGGAATTTGTGCCAACGAATGGCATCTCTGTAGCTACTATAGTTAGCCAAATACAGACTCTACAAGCACAAGGACGAATCGTGCAGATTTCTATAGGCGGTGCCAATACGACGGTGCAATTGAATACTGTAGCGGAGAAAAATATCTTTGTCAGTTCTATGCTGAATATCATCAATACCTTTGGTTTCGATGGCATGGATATTGATTTGGAAGGGACTTCTGTCGCTATTACAGGCGGTACAATAGCCACGCCTGTAGATGCAATAATTATCAATTTGATTGATGGCATCGAAGAAGTTATGGCGACTTATCATAGTAATAATGGCAAGCACTTTTATCTCACTATGGCTCCTGAAACGGCTTATGTGCAGGGCGCGCAGAGCAATTGGGGCGGCTTTTGGGGCGCGTATTTACCCATCATAGATGCCTTGCGCGATTCTATTGATTTGCTGTATGTCCAACTCTACAATAGCGGTTCGATGTATGGTATTGATGGAAATGTGTATAGCCAAGGAACAGCGGATTTCATTCTTTCGCTAGGGCGAACGAAAAGTCAAAATCGTAATATGTAAATGACTGATAAAGTCATCATTTTTTTCAAAAAATCGATTTTGTAATTGTAAAAAACTTCAATTTTTGAATTTTATCAATGAGTTACATATTATAAAAACGACTTTT
>CALGLY010000338.1 GCA_937959095.1 uncultured Saprospiraceae bacterium | reverse complement strand
GATTAATTTTTTGGACAGTAGATAATTCTATTTTCTAATTTTTTAAATTTCATAACAGATGAAGAAGATTGCATTTATTGGAACAGGAATTATGTTAATTGCAGGAGCTTGTTGTGCTTTTTGCTGTCCATTTCCTTGTTGTTAAGTACCAGTTCACAAATACTCTAACAATCAGACGGTCTCTTTTTACACGATTCTTCGTTAGAAATACTCGCAATAATCAGTTATTGCTGTGTTTTCTGCATTAAATCATGCAAAAATAGCCTCGGTCTCATTGTCAGATTACTTATGATCTACTACTTAAACATTTGGGGCGAGCAATGCAAATTGCTCGCCCCCACTCTTGACTTATTTTATTTCTTCCTGATTCAAGTACTTCATCAAATCTTGCTTAAATAAATCTGCCTCAATGTGCATCACTACCCGAATCACATTATTCTTATCTGGCACTTTTCGACGATCCGCTATCGTCATTCCTCTGGTATGTTCCCCTTTTGTCTCCACTAGTACATCGTATTCTTTCACAGTACAAGCAGCAGGATTGATAAGGTAATAAATCGTCAAAGGATCATAAGCTTTCGCTCCTGATTCGCTTTCCAGCTCTAAGGTGTTTTTGATGTAATCTTCCACCATCTTCTTAGCATTCTCACGTAGGTTGGCATCTTTTATTTCATCAAAATGACTCAAGGGTAATTCCACATGATTGCAGGCATCGAGCGTTACTAGGGTTTTCCGCACATCGGCTTTCAGCACAATAGCTGCCGCCTCTGGATCTACGTAGATATTGAATTCTGCGGCACGAGTCATATTGCCAGCTTCTTCTATCGCGCCACCCATTATCACCACTTCTTCAATATTACCAAGTATGCTCGCGTCTTGCTGAATTGCTTTGGCTAGATTCGTCAGTGGTCCAAGTGTCACCACCGTGATTGGGTGCGGATGTGCCTTTATAATCCGAATCATTTGGTCTACCGCATCGTGCGTGAGTTGAATTTCATTTTTAGGTTGCAAACTTCCTAATCCATAGGTACCATGTACAAACTCTGCCGTATGCAATTTCCCAATAAGTGGTTCAGTCGATCCTGAATAAATGGGAATGTGATTCGCATCCAAAAGATCTAAAACATAACGCGCATTGCGGGTCGTATTTTCAATAGAGGTATTTCCAGCTACCGTAGTGATGGCTTGAATATTAAAAAAGTTGGAACGTACCGCCAACATCAATGCAATAGCGTCATCTACTCCAGGGTCGGTATCAATAAGTATATCACGTTTCTTCAGCATAGAATTTTATTATAAATGTGGGATAAATACATTAATTATAAATTGTTAAAATTTAAATATATATTCGTTAAAAGAAGATAACATCTCGAAAGTCATCTTAACACTTTTTGGGAGGGGTTAAATTTTAGTCAAAGCAGTAGAAGCATTGAATAGCTACTATCACTTTTGTGTTCTTTACACACAGGTGGTCATTAGCAAACAATTAATAATATATGTAATGAATCGAATCTCTCTTATGCGATGACCACCTATTTTCTGTTCTGAAACTTTTTCCAAGCTTCTTCTGCAAGTGCATCTGTGAGCTGTTCGATATAATAACTTCCTGCCGCAGGGTCTCCCACGCGATCAAGGTAACTTTCCATTTTCAATAAGTGCTGCACATTTCTAGCAATACGTCCTGTGAATTCACTCGCTTCTTCTTGTAGCGCATTTGCTGGCAATAAAGTAAGTCTATTTGCACCACCTACCACCGCTGATAGACCTATGGAACTTGCTCGAATCATATTGGTATAAGTTGCATCATCGTAAGCCGTTGGTGCAATATAGACATCGATAGGAGGTAAGTTTGTAGCATCGACTTTGTAGACTTTCAGCACATTTGCCCACAGTAATTTTATGGCTCTAATCATGGCAATGGCTACAAAATACTGCTTTCCGATATGGACTTGAAATTGTAAGACTTCGTTTATGGTTTTGCTATCTGTCCCCTTTTCCATCGCTTCTTCCAATAACGTTTTTGCTTGCATTATTAGTTCTGCTACAGCATCACTAGCAGTTGCTTCTGGACGATGCGTAACCACTAAGGTTTTCAATTTCGGAAAACTTGCATTCAAGGCTAATGCACTTCCTAAATCTGCTGTTGCTTGTTGATAAGAACCATTTACTTTATGTGCTGCTGCATAGCTTTGGAAACTTGCTTGATTGGCTGCCTTATCCCAAATATGCAAGGCAATCATTTCTGTATGTACGCCTTGAAGTAATATTGCCCAATCGCAATTCTTTTCTAGTATCAAGCGTGGTGCATCTACTCCTTGAGCAAGTACTTGCAAGAGTTGTTTATTCGCTGCTTTTTCATCAGTCACTACAATATCTTCTCCGATTTGCCATGCATTGCCTTCCTGAAAAGCCGTACGCTTAGCAGTATCTTCCGCAGTATAGAAAGGGGCAAGGCGAATGTTTTCTTCCAGTTGCCATTCCAATTCGGAAAGAGCTTTGCCTTTTAGGTCTTTTTCTACTTTAGCTAACCAAGCCGTTTTAGAAATTGTAGGAAAATCAGCGAATAATTTATTGGACATATTAGATGGTATGATTCTAATTCAAAATAGCTGTCAAAGATAGGGTTTCATTAGGTGTAGGACAAATTTTACGCACTTTTGTACTTGCGCTAATTTTTTTGTTTCTGACTAAACTAACTTTCGGAACAAGCACACTATCCTTATTAAGGACTTAAAAAATAGAGCAACCGAAGCAAAGCAGTTTGCCTCTATAATGATATTAAATCTGCTAAGCGGATATCGCAAGAAGAAGTGCAAAAATGGCGACTGCATTTGAGTTTTTTAGGTAGTTGGACGAAAAAAAAATGAAACATATCAATCCAAATTGCGTATAGGCAAAAGAAATCACCTTAGGCTATAGTAAAAAATCATCCAATGACTAAAACAAACAGTATCACTTCCATCAATATCATTATCTTATTTTTGATATTTACAATAACTACCTCAGCTCAAACGTATTCCCCTTATGAAGAAAATCCTTTACTGAATAAAGAACACCTAGAAAAAGTAAGGCAGCAATACAAACAGGATCTTGCTACGATTAGTCATAAGCAAAGAAAGCTACGAGAATTTTATACGAACCGTTATGAACGCTTAATTCGTGACCTCGAAAATCAATATTTTTATTCTGATAAGCGAGTCTACACTTATTTTGAACGAATACTACTGCATATTTTGGAGTTTAATCCTGAACTAAAAACACAAAATCTTAGGCTTTTTATAAGCCGTTCGGATAGTCCAAATGCCTACTGCATGGGGGAAGGCACTATAGTATTCAATTTACAATTACTACAGCATCTTGATAACGAGAGCCAAGTAGCTTTTGTATTATGCCATGAAATAGCACAT
>CALGLY010000337.1 GCA_937959095.1 uncultured Saprospiraceae bacterium | reverse complement strand
GGTTGTTGCTCATTTTTGGTTTGAAAAGCGAAGGGATAAATAAGGAGATTCAAAAAATAGGTAAGCCTAAAATCTATTACCAGAAAAAAATCGTTTATTAATTACGGATGTAATATTTCACTAAAAAATAGATTTCAATCCCAACCTTTATCATGACTGCAAAACGACTACTTTATATCAAATCATTTCTTAGTAATACAGGCTTAGTACTACTCATATACTTTATCGGTGATTATTTTACTGAAGCAGATAGTTTAGAAAAAAATCTATTATTCATATTCCTTTATGGGTTACTGATGTCGTTCTTCTCTGTATTGAGACATCTTGACGCACTTAGAGAAATGGGCGTTTGGACATTTGATGCCGAAGCTTTAGATACGCATCGGAAAGCAACTATTTCATCCCAAAGAAACCTGCAAGAGATATATGATTTGCTACTTACAGAAACCGATAGTTTCACAATTTCAAGTATGGAGAACAATCAGATAACTTTAAAATCAAAGAGGCTATTACTAGGTATTATTTTTGCTTCTAAACTATCTATTAAATTGATAGGTAAAGAATATTATGAAATAAGCAGCAGACCTTTTTGGCCATTTACTAATTTAGACCATGGTGCAAATCGGAAGCATATAAAGCAGCTTACAGAACTACTAGAAAAAGTAAATACGAAAACGTATGATTAATAGTGTTGTGTTTGCTTTTTCTTCGGCTTTGTCACGGAATTTTTCGGAGAACCAAACTTCTAAGAAAAAAAATACCCTAACAAATGAACCATTCAAAGCCATGAAATAAATAAACCACTCACCACGAATTATAAACAAAACACTAATTAATAAGCTCCAAAATTTGGAATTCCACAGAAACTAATCTCATATTTGCGGCTTAATATTCAAAAAAATCTATATACGGTTGTTACTATTTCATCCTTATATGGGTCTCAATAGTTGTTAGAGTCATTACCTGGAGTAAATTCAATTTTGACTTAAAAACCTAACAACCAACCAACTGTAGACATTAGGCAACCTATTAAATCGCTATTAAATATTTCAAATTCCAGGCCGATTGATGATTATATCATTGTCAATCCTGTCAGTCGCAGACTGATGTCAATTGTCAAGAATACATATGTCTAAAAATTTATTAATTGTAGAGTCACCTGCTAAGGCAAAAACAATAGAAAAAATACTCGGCAAAGATTTCACCGTAAAATCCAGCTACGGACACGTCCGTGACTTGGATAAAAAAGCGGATGGCGTTGATGTCGAAAATGATTATAAACCGAAATATATCGTCAGCCCCGATAAGCAACGCGTAGTGAAGGAGCTGCAAGATTGGGTGAAGAAGGTAGACACGGTTTGGCTCGCAACGGATGAAGACCGCGAAGGAGAAGCCATTTCTTGGCACCTATGTAAGGTATTGGGTTTGGATGAACACACGACCAAGCGGATTGTCTTTCGTGAAATCACCGCGCCTGCTATCAAGCAAGCTATTCAGATACCACGCACCGTCGATTTGAACCTCGTAAATGCACAGCAAGCACGTCGTATCCTTGATCGTTTGGTAGGTTTTGAGTTATCAGGTCTATTATGGAAAAAAGTACGCGGACAACTCTCCGCAGGACGGGTACAATCGGTAGCCGTTAAGCTTATCGTAGAGCGCGAACGTGCCATTCAAGGATTTGCCAGCGCACCTTATTATAAGGTAAGTGCCTTATTCGATGTAAAGAACGAACAAGGACGCATCGTGAAGCTGAAAGCAGAACTAGGCGGCAAATTTGATGCAGAAAAAGATGCTAAAAACTTCCTAGATAAAGCAAATGGCGCAATCTTCAAGATAAACGATATAAAAGTACGCCCTACAAAGCGTAAACCTACTGCGCCTTTCACCACTTCTACTTTGCAGCAAGAAGCAAGTAGAAAATTAGGTTTTTCGGTAAAGCGTACTATGATAAACGCTCAGAAGCTCTACGAACAAGGACACATTACCTATATGCGTACCGATTCGGTGAGCTTGAGTGAAACTGCCCTAACAGCAATAGCCCAAGAAATAGAAGATAAATACGGCAGTCAATATGTACAGACGCGCCGCTATAAGACGAAAAAGCAAGATGCACAAGAAGCACACGAAGCCATTCGACCTTCTCGCATTCAAAATAGTATGGTTGCTTCAGATCGCGACCAACAACGCCTCTATGAATTAATCTGGAAGCGCACGATTGCCTCTCAAATGGCAGATGCGGAGTTGGAGAAAACCACCGTAAAAATCGGTATTTCCACGCTCAAAGAGCAACTCACAGCACTGGGAGAAGTCTTAAAATTTGATGGTTTCTTGAAAGTCTACCTCGAATCGAAAGATGACGAAGAAGAAGACGGTAAGGACGATAGCGGCATTTTGCCTCCATTGAAAGTAGGACAGGTCTTGGATTTATTCCAAATGACGGCTACTGAACGCTTCACCCGCTCACAAGCACGTTTCACGGAAGCGATGCTCGTGAAGAAGATGGAAGAGTTGGGTATTGGTCGTCCGTCTACCTATGCACCTACCATCAGTAGAATAATGGAACCGACGCGGGGCTATGTCATCAAGGATAGCCGCGACGGTGTAGAGCGTAATTTCAATGTGTACACGCTAACCAAAAACACAGTTACTAAGAAAGTAGAAACGGAAAATACAGGGGTAGTAAAGAATCGCTTGTTCCCGACAGATATGGGAATGATTGTTTGCGATTTCTTAGATCAGCACTTCGATAATATTATGGATTATGGCTTCACAGCATCTATCGAACAGCGATTCGATGGTATTGCTGATGGAAAAGAGGTTTGGACACAAATGCTTGATTCTTTCTATAAGCCATTTCACCAAGATATAGAAAAAACCCTAGAAACTGCAGAACGTGCTTCGGGAGAACGCATCTTAGGTACTGACCCAGAGACTGGACGTACCTTGCTTGTACGAATGACACGACGCGGCCCTGTAGTACAAATTGGAGCGCAAAACGAACTCGCCGAAGATGAAAAGCCGAAATATGGTAATCTTCGACATGGGCAATCGCTAGAAACGATTACCTTCGATGAAGCCTTGAAGCTTTTTGAATTGCCAAAAGTCTTAGGCACACACCTCGATAAGGATGTGACGCTAGGCATCGGGCGATTCGGACCTTATGTGCGACATGGTGATGATTTCTTTGTTTCTTTAGATAAAGGCGAAGATCCAATGAGCGTTACGCTGGAGCGGGGAATGGAATTGATAGATGAAAAACTAAAAGCGGATGCACCAGTAGCAAGCTACAAAGGGCTACCCGTCACGAAGGGAAAAGGGCGATTTGGTCCATTCTTGAAGTGGAATGATATGTTTATCAATATTCCAAAACGCTACGATCCAGCTACTATTTCGGATGCAGAAATGTTTGAACTCATCGAAGCAAAAGAAAAAAAGGAAGCTAATCGTTACATCTTCAAGTTTGAAGAAGAAGGGCTTTCTGTAGAAAATGCGCGTTGGGGTCCATTGGTGCGTTTCAAAAAGACAAAAATCGACCTTCGCCACGAAGATGGGAAACGCATGACTGCTGATGATGCAAAAGAAATGACTTTGGAGCAATTCAAAGCAATCATTGAGCAGAAAGTGCCGAATGCCTTCAAGAAGAAAGCACCAAAAAAGAAGGCGACGAAAAAGAAAGCCGCGAAAAAGAAATAGTAATTTTTTGTTGAATTGTTAAATTGTTGAACTCTCAAATTGTAAATTTAGCAGTTCAACAATTTAGCAATTCTTATGAAGATATTAAACTGGCTACTCACCGCTATTTTTGGAATATGCTTCCTTTCTGTATTAGGAATTTTCCATATTTTTCAAGTCATTGGGCTGAAAATAAGCTACCATGCACATAAAGTCTCGGTAGATTGGATGAGTTGGTGGATTAATGCTTGTTTAGGAATTGTAGGTGCGCGACCACGTATCACCAATCTAGCAGGGGACTTGCCTACCGATCGCCCTACTATTATTGTGTGTAATCACCAGAGTATGTTTGATATTCCTACGATTAATTGGTCATTGCGAGCGGTACATCCCAAATATATTTCCAAGAAAAGCTTATCTAAAGGTATCCCTGCTGTTTCCTACAATATTCGACATGGCGGCTCTGCTATTATAGACCGCAAAGACCCGAAACAATCTATTGAAGCGATCCAAGCCTTCACCGAATATCTAAATACCAATAATAGAGCTGGCTGTATTTTTCCAGAAGGAACACGCTCCAAAACAGGCGAAATGGCAATGTTCAAAAAAGGGGGCTTATTTACGATGCTAGAAGCTATGCCCACTGCTACGATTGTGCCTGTTGCAATACAAAATTATTGGAAAATTACGCGCTACGGCTTCAAGCCTATTCCCTTCGGTGCGCGCCCAAAATGTACAATTCTACCTGTGATAGAACGTGCAGGCAAGAGCAATGAAGCCTTACTAGAGGAATGTGAACGGGTGATTCGAGCAGTGGCGGAACAGGGTTTATAGTAAAAAAGAATCTTCGTCGTCAATATTTCATCTGAAGCTCTCTAACAATATCCACCAGATAAATTTTATCTATCATTTCGGCATAGGTATCGGTTCTGAATTTGCCTGATTTCCCTTTGCAGTTCACTACAAATCGAATCGTCAGATAGCCATTTTGTTCCTTTGAAACGGGGTATTCATATTTACTTAATATGACTTCCTCGAATGCCCGCTTTTCGCCTTTATAGCCTGCTGGTACATCCGACGACCACCTAACATAGTTTTGCTTGACGTTTTTTTCATTGCAAAGTTTGAAATTTTCATCATCCATAGCCTGATTGAAGAGAATATCTCCGACATCTTTTTTTATCTTTTCAGGACTCTTCTCCTGGGAGCAACTTAGTATAAAAACAAAGAGTAGAAATAGA
>CALGLY010000336.1 GCA_937959095.1 uncultured Saprospiraceae bacterium | reverse complement strand
ATAAGCGGAGCAGGCGGGTCTCACATCTTAACATCTCCTATCTATTATGAAAAGCATACAACGCATATTGGATAACGAAAAAATATGGGTGATTTTTGACCAAGCGATTTTCAGCGGTGGCAGTTTCGTGACAACGATTTTGTTAGCACGTTTGCTAGACGCTGAATCGTTTGGTATTTTCGCTTCCATTATCTTATTTGCCTATTTAGGCATTAGTCTCACAGGGGCAATTGTGATACAGCCCTTGCAGGTTTCATTGGCTAAAACGATAGACAAGGAATCCTATAATTCGTTTTGTTTTTGGCTTCAAACTGGATTACTAGCCCTTCTTGCGGTTAGTTGTTGGTTGCTCTTCCAATTCGAGTTAACGATTTTAGCAGCATATTCCACCTTGGGCATTGGAGTCTTATTTTTTTTTATCAGTTTTATAAGTCAGGATTATTTTAGAAAACTGTTTTTAGCTCAGTCCCTCGTACGCCAAGCCCTTTGGATAGATGCTATAACCGTCAGCATTCAATTAGGCATATTAATGTTCTATTTCTTTGCAGAGCGGGCTTATTTGGAAAACTTGTTATGGTACTTGGGACTGAGTTATTTTCCTTCTATTCTGTTCAGTATCTTCAAAATTAATCCTACCCATTATACAGCAGCATGGCGCGACTATACTCGCATGCACTATCAGCAAGGGAAATGGCTAGTACTCACAGCCTTCACCCAATGGTGGTCGAGCAATTTATTTGTAGTAGCATCGGGCTTGTTTTTAGGAATGCAAGCCTTAGGCGCATTTCGTTTGGTGCAGTCCCTTTTTGGCGTACTCAATTTACTACTACAAACATTTGAAAATTACGTTCTTCCTGAAACAGCTCGCTTATTGCACGAATCACATGATTTAGCAAAAGCACACTTACGTACGTTAAGTCTGCAATCGGCAGCCGTTTTTGGAGTTCTTCTTTTATTTATTTTTACTTTTTCAGAACAAATCATCGTACTAGCAGGGGGCGCAGAATATGCCGAATACGCTTTCATAGTGAAAGGCATGGCGATTTTGTATTTATTTATATTCTTCAGCTACCCTGTTCGCATGGCAATACGTGCTTTGGTTCTGAACAAGCATTTCTTTCAAGGTTATCTCATTTCATTGATTTTTAGCCTCCTTTCGTTTCAATATTTACTTCAAGAATTTCATCTAATCGGCGCTATTGGCGGACTGATTGGCTCTCAAATCATATTGCTCATTTTTTGGCAGTTCATTCTGTCGAAACACAATTTTTCCTTATGGAAATAATTCACCTGATACTAGGAAAAGCGAACCCTGAACGCATGAATGGTGTAAATAAAGTAGTTTATCAATTAGCTACTCAACAAGCTGCTGCTGCCAAGCGCGTAGCTGTTTGGGGAATCACCAAAGATCTTAGCGTGAACTATGGCAAACGAAACTTTACAACACTGCTGTTTCAAGCCTACGACAACCCTTTTAAAATAGATAGAGAATTAAAGAAAGCCTTGCTATCGAAGCAGGACAAAGAAACTGTTTTTCATCTGCATGGCGGATGGATTCCGATTTATTCTTCGCTCACTAAATTTATGACAAGGCACAACATTCCTTACGTACTCACGCCACATGGTGCTTATAATAGCATCGCTATGGAGCGCAGCAATTTGAAGAAAAAAGTCTACTTTAAGTTCTTCGAAAAGCCGCTATTACAGGCAGCAAAGCGCGTACATGCTATAGGAGAAAGCGAGGTAGAGGGTTTATCAAAGATTTACCCAAATGACAAATCCTTCTTGATGCCTTATGGCTTCGATGCGGAGCAACTCAATGGCTCGAAACTAGATAAAGAAACGCCTTTCACGATAGGATTCATCGGGCGATTGGATATCTATACGAAAGGCTTAGACCTAACAATAGATGCCTTCAAATCATTTCAGCAGACTTATCCGAATTCGAGATTATGGATTATTGGAGATAGCGATGATCGCCCCAAACTAGAAGCCATGATCGCGGAACAACAAATAGAAAACGTAACGCTTTGGGGTGCGAAATTTGGCGAAGAAAAGAAGGAATTACTAGGACAAATGCACGCTTTCGTACATGCATCACGCAATGAAGGCTTGCCTGCATCGGTACTAGAGGCAGCGAATGTAGGGATTCCGTGCATCGTGACAAAAGCAACGAATGTCGGAAGCTTCATTACTGCGTACAAAGCAGGTGTTGCCATAGATAATGAAGATACCCTAGCTCTATCCTCTGCTTTTGAGGTACTTTATCGTGCTTGGGAAGATGATAGAATACAAACGATCGCTAAGAATGCAAAGCGGATGGTACAAGAGGCATTCAATTGGAAAAATTTAGTGCAGGAATTTGATAGATTATATAAGTAACTAAAATTATGCAATAGGCTATTAGCCTTTGGCTTTTGGACAATTATTTACAAAATTTAGAAACGTGGAAATATGCTTACAAGTAGCAAGTATTTATAATTCGTAAAAAATAACTTGATACTTGGCAAAAAGCCAATAGCTAATAGCGAAATGCATAATTAATAAGTAAGAAAGTTGGAATTTTGAATATTACCAGATGAACGGGCGACCTCAAAATCGCCTGTTCATCCTCTCTCAATCACTTTCGCATTCACAAGAATAGTTTTCTTAAAGCACCAAGATATGAAAAGCAATAGCACACATAGCGACCATAGCGCATTTCTGAAAGGAACAAATCGGCAATTGTTCATTATTCTTCTCTTAATGATTGCGTGCTTCTTCACTTGGAGCGAAAATGTCAATATCACACGACTCATAAAAGTAGTGGGCCGCATGGGCGTGCTATTTGCATCCTTTTTAGTCTATCGAAAAATTATTCGCTACGGTGCAGTCGATAATTTAAGATGGCAAAACGTGCCTGCTATGTTTTTCTATGGAGCGTATCTCGCGCTTGGTTTTGCTTCCTTTATGTGGAGTACCAGTGTAGGCTATAGCGTCTTGCAATGGTTTATGACTGCCCAAACACTGGTCTTTTGCTATTTTTTCATAAAATCACTCTACCTACTCGATATATATTTCCCTACGCATCCCATTCAGTTTTATAATCTTTTAGGCAATGCCACATTCGCTTTGCTATCCATTTTTATAATTGGCATGTGGGTCGCTCCCGATGTCTTTTTTCGGATGACACATGGCGGTGAAGAAGCACGACTAGGTGGCTACATGATGAACCCGAATGAGTTGGGTATGTTAGCAGGTTTAGGTATTGCCTGTCTTATTTTTGATCTCAAAAAAATAAATTCAGAATCTCGACAAAGCGTTTTGATAAAAAAGTGGTTCACTTTAAACGTTTTATCAAAACGCTTTGACTCTGGAGATTCTGAATTTATTTTTTTCCAACTACTAAGACGAAGTCATCAGTTTCGTTGGACTGTTTTCAAGCTACTTATTCTATTCTACGCGCTCTATGCGACGGGTTCGCGCTCTTCGCTCATAGGCGCATTGTTAATTATTGGATTTCATGTATATTATTCTTCGCAGTTTAAATTAAAACTAGCTGTTTTCGCAGCTATGCTATTCATTACACCGATAGCAGTCAAT
>CALGLY010000335.1 GCA_937959095.1 uncultured Saprospiraceae bacterium | reverse complement strand
TTGTCATCTATATTTGTGAGTGCGAAGCTCGTTTTCGGCAAATTGTCGAATAATCGCTTCTTCGCATTTAGATATTCTAGGAAACCTCCATGATAATCTAAATGGTCGTGCGATAAATTGGTAAATAATGCCCCTGCAAATTCCACGCCTGCTATCCGCTCCTGATGTATCGCGTGCGAACTCACTTCCATGAATACATAGTCGCAGCCTGCTGCCACCATTTGGGCAAGCAAGGCATTGAGTTGCACGGCATCGGGCGTAGTATGGGTGGAAGGCAGGACTGTGGTGCTAATTTTGTTTTCGATAGTAGAGAGCAGTCCTGCCTTATAACCCAGCGTGAGGAACAATTGATGCAAGAGCGTTGCTGTCGTTGTCTTGCCATTTGTCCCCGTCACACCTACCAATTTTAATTGCCTTGACGGTTCGCCATAATAGTTTGCCGCTATTTTTCCGAGTGCTTTTGCACTATTTTTTACGTTCAAAATAGTCGTGTGGGGTGGCACGGTTCTTGGTTCATCTTCTACAATGACCACCGATGCCCCCTGTTCCACAGCTTGACTAATGAAGCGATGTCCGTCTACTTGTGTGCCTTTTACAGCTACGAATACATCGCCCTTCTCGACTTTTCGAGAATCAAAATGAATGTTGTTTATGGAAACTTCTAGGTTTCCTATCGCTTTCTCAATTGAGACATTTTTTAATATGTCTTGTAAGTGCTTAATAATTGTTCTTTATTCTATTTTTAGAACGCAGAGGCGCGGAGGCGCAGAGTTTTTTATAAAAGATACTCTGCGCCTTTGCGTCTCCGCGTTCTAAAATATTTTTCAATATTAGCCTAAACTCAACTTTATCCGTTGTCCTGTTATTTTCGTTCCTGGCTTTATAGATTGTCGCTGTACTTTCCCTAAGCCTGTAATTTTGACTTTCATGCCTGCATTTTCTAGTACATAAAGTGCATCACGCAAACCCATACCTACTACATTCGGAACTTGTTTCTTTTCTATTCTTCGGGTCAGTACTTTCACTGAATCGCCTCGCGTTGCTTTTAGGACTGCCCAATCCGAGCCGGGCATTCCATAGGTTGGCAAATCTAAATTTTGCAACAAAACTCCTATGTCTCGCTTTTCGCCTATGTCCATATCTGGCAAATCCTTCTGTGCCAAATGTGTTCGGCGGCTATTGATAGCGGCATGTAATTCTATCTTCGAGGCGAATGCCTTATCTGCAATTTCACGGAAGACAGGGCCTGCGACCTGTCCACCGTAAAAACCATTTTTATCTGGATCATTTATTACTACTATACAGGAATAGATTGGACGTTCTGAAGGAAAGTAACCTGCAAATGATGCTTGATAGCCACCTATTTTGATACGTTTCTTCAAGCGTCGATAATTTGTTTGTGCCGTACCTGTTTTTCCTGAAAAATGATAGGCATCGGTTTTCAATTTCTTCGCCGTTCCATTTTCTACCACACCTAGCAGTAGTTCTTGTACATCCCGAATCGTTGCGCTAGAGGCAATCGCAGGATCTACAATGGTTGGCTTAAAGCTTTCTTTCTGTTCGCCGAAATGTTGTACTGACTCCACCAAATAAGGCTTCATCATTACACCATTATTAGCAACTGCATTATAAAATGTCAAAAGCTGGAGTGGCGTGAGCATTACTTCGTAACCTGTTGCCATCCACGGGAGTGTCGTTCCACTCCAATTATCTTGTACACTGTAGGCTTCCTTTATATAAGGTCGCGCTTCGCCTTCTATTTTGATACCTGTTGGAAGATGCAGTTTGAAACTCTTCATGTGATTAATGTAGACTTCAGACTGTCTATCCGACTTTCCGTTTTCGCTTTTCCGATTATAAAAATCATTCACCATGCCAGCCATTCCTACATTCGAGGAAATTTCAAAAGCACGACGTACTGTCGTGGAATCATAGGAATGTGCATAAGAATCTACCATTTCATCTTCGTAAAACGTCATCTTCCCTTTATTCAAAAAGATGGAATCATCTAGTTTTACATGGCCATCTTCTAGGAGTGCCATTATGGTTGCCAACTTGAAGGTGGAACCTGGTTCTATAGCTGTTCCAACGGCATAATTGTAGGTTTCCCACCAACCTTCATCGGTTTTACCTAGATTAGAAATTGCTCGAATCTTCCCTGTATTCACTTCCATCACTACGGCTGTCCCCCACTGTGCATCGTGATGATTCATGGCACGTAGCAAAGCTTTCTCTGTGATATTTTGCAACTCCATATCTAATGTCGTCACGATATCGTCTCCACGTTTGGGTTCTATGGTTTCATATTCATCAATAGGTACCCAAAAATCATTCTCTCTATCGGCTAGTAACATGAGTCGCTTCCCTTTTTCGCCTTGAAGATATTCTGAAAAACTACCTTCTAAGCCGACAGGATTAGCCGTCTCGCGCACATAACCAATCGTCCGACGTGCAAGTAAGCCAAATGGACGCTCTCTACGATAGTGTGGCTTCACGATGAATCCTCCTTTGAACTGCCCTAACTTGAACAGTGGGAATTGACTCATCATTTCCTTCTCT
>CALGLY010000334.1 GCA_937959095.1 uncultured Saprospiraceae bacterium | reverse complement strand
TGCACTATGCCAAGCCATTCGGATAAAGAATGGTCCATAATGCCCAAAATCGGCTGGCCACCAGTCTTGCGAATCAGTCATCAGGGCGTGTAGGTCTTTTTTCAAGCCTTCATAATCTAGAGTTTTAAAGGCTTCCACATAGTTAAAATCCGCATCCATCGGATTCGTCTTGCTCGAATGTTGCTTTAGGATGTTTAGTTTTAATTGGTTCGGCCACCAATCTCTATTGGTCGTGCCAGCACCAGCACTAGGCTGATTTCGCATAGAGCCATTATGAAATGGACATTTGTTGATGTCTCCTTGCATTGAATTGTCGCTCATTTTGAGTAAGATGTTTTGATAAGATTAAAAAACACTTTTTGGATTAGACAATGACAAAAATATTACATTATCTTTATTGACACAAACTAAAAAATGAATATAACTATTGATGACATCAATATCATTTAGTCAGATACAATATGTATTAGCCCTGGAAAAAACAGGCAATTTTAGTGAAGCTGCCGCGCTTTGTTTTGTAACACAAAGCACCCTTAGTACCATGATAAAGCGGTATGAAGACCAGATTGGCTTCCAGATTTTCAATCGAAAAACAAAGCCTATCAGTTTGACACCTGAAGGACAGGCTCTTATTCATCAACTCAAAGTGATTCGCCACGAATATGACAACTTAACAGAAATCATCAAGGCAACTAAAGGGGAAGTAGGCGGTACTTTTTACATTGGGATTATTCCTACTATTGCGCCTTTTCTACTACCGCGCTTCCTGAATAAACTCATACAGACCTATCCGAATATAGAATTTGTAGTACATGAAATCACGACGGAAGAAATCGTGAAGAAAATCAAAATCCGTGAATTAGATGTGGGAATTGTGTCTATTCCACTTAAGGATCCAGAGCTTCGAGAAGTGAGTTTGTTTGTAGAAGATTTTGTGGTTTATGATACGCGCAAAAAAGCGAACGCAAAAAAATACAGCATCGCCGATATAGACTTGAATCGCTTATGGTTATTGGAGGAAGGACATTGTATGAGAAATCAAGTCGCAACAATTTGCAATCTTCGGAAGCAGAAAACGAGCAACAACAATCTAGTGTATAATAGCGGTTCTATTCTTTCTTTGATTGAGTTTGTTAAAATAAGCGACGGCATCACTCTACTACCTCGGTTATCTATTGACAATAATCCACTTCTGGATGCAAGCTGTATTTATCCGCTCGTAGATCCAACTCCTACACGAGAAATTGGCCTCATCACGCATAGCAATTTTGCTAAACATCGTTTCTTGAAAATCCTAGCAACGGAAATAGGAAAGGTTGTCGAGCAGGTGATTGAGTTGCCAGAGGAGTTTGTGAAAGTGCTTCCGTTCTGAGCTTTGTAGTAAGATTACCACCGCTCCAAATCCACCTCTGAACACCGCCGCTTTTTCATACTCAAAAGCTTCTAGGTATTTTTGCTGTGCTACCTCTAGCTTATTGGCACGCTTTGCATAAAAGGCTTCATCGGCAAGGTGCATGGCTTTTTTATGTAATTCATCTAATGGATGCTTCATCGCTTTCTAATTTTAATGGTCGGCACACTAAACTCTACCACCAAAATATACGCAGGAATATCCAGATTGTCGCTTCTTTGTGTTTGTAGTATTTTCTTGCTCGTAAGGACATACTGTCCGGCACGTTCCTTCTACAAATCTCTGATTTGTGCAACATTTTCACATGGAATCAAGCACACAAATCAGGAGATTTGTAGAAGGTCGGTGACAGATTAAAAATCCGCACCAGCAATATCGTATTTTACAAGTTGAGCTTCTCGAAGAACTCTACGCATCCATCCCCTGTATCGCTTTTATGATCTCTTCTACTGCTTCAAAATTCAGGCAATGTCCTTTGCCTTTCACATCTATTCGGGTGCTATTTGGGATGCCTTTTACGATATTATCGGTATGGAAGGGTGGAGTGGTGGCATCCTTATCGCCAATCACTACGGAGCAGGGAATACGTATGTTTTTCAAGCGGTCATAGTAACTTTCATCCACCAAAGCCTGTAGAATGGGAATAAGTTTGGAATGATCTTGTTGGAGAAAAGTCTCTGTTATTACTCGTAACACTTCGGGGTCTTTCTCTATACCGACTAGTGATTTCGCAAAAGCCGTACCGATCGGTTTCCATTGAACAAGTCGTTGCAATAGTCCTGACTTAATCATAGGAATTTGAAGTCGATTTTGAGCATTATTCTTATTTACATCTCCAGCAAAAGTAGCCATCAATACAGCACTTTTCACTTGTTGGTGCTGCATCTCTGGATAATCTAAGAGGAATTTCATGCTCAAAAAACCGCCCATAGAATGCCCCACCAAGATGCAATTTTCTAACTGAAAGTGTTCGATAAGGTGTTTATAATCCGATGCCATTGCACTAGAACTAACTCCATCTTTCCCGATAGTAGATTTCCCATGTCCCCTTTGATCGAATACGATACTGCGGTAGTTCAATTCGTTTAATCGCTCCACTATGATATTCCACTCCATATTATTAAAACCATAGCCATGTGCTAAGAGTACGGTGGTTTTTCCGCTGCCCGAGCTAATGCTATGAATGAGCGTATCGTCAGGCATCAGGACCGTTTCTTGCGTGCCTTCTATGGGCTTGGATAATTCATTTTTTTGATACATGGTCTAGTTTATTATGGCTCTGAATGAGATAGCTTAACTTTCATCCGAAATTTACGCAACAGCAAAATCCGTGAATTCACGATAGGCAGGGGAGAAATAGGCTAGCACAATATCTTTTTCCTGTAAGCCTTCTTTAATAAGCAAGTCAGAAAGTCCTGCTTCAGATTTGTCTTTATGAATCCATATTTTTTCATTTTGAATAGCCGCATGAAATAGCAAAATATGGATGTGTTTTCGCCCTTCAAAACCTGTCCAAAGGAGCATGTAATGTTTACTTTCTTTATCTGCTACAATAAGATGTTTTATAGGTGAATTGCTATTTTTAAAGCTTGCTTTATAGGTATTGTAA
>CALGLY010000333.1 GCA_937959095.1 uncultured Saprospiraceae bacterium | reverse complement strand
TTGTTTTGTTTTGTTTCATCCAATTATCTGCACAAAATAGCTTTCAAGAAAGTGTCTATTTTGATACGGATAAACACGAACTCACGCCTGAAAGCAAAACACTTTTAAACCAATTGATTGCGGATATTCGCCTTTTAGAAGACTATGAAATCACCCTGCTTGCACATACCGACGACCAGGGAAGTGTAGGCTACAATCGCCAATTAGCCAACCGTCGAGCCGCAACGGTAGAAGCTTATTTGAAAGCCGAAAAACTACACGCTCAACAAACCGACATTCAAAGTTTTGGGGAAGAAAATCCAAGCTATTCCAATACCGATGAAGAAGGCAGAAGCCAAAATCGTCGCGTGGATATCCTTGTCGAAACGTCCTCTGCCTTGAGTCTGGAAGGATTATTCGAGGATTGGCAAGACAACCAACAACAACACTACACGATTGAAGGCACTACAGACACGAAACTTATCGGGGAGCAAGGCACGGCAGTTTGGTTGAAAGCAGGCGCGTTAGTCTTCGAGGACGGCACGGCGGCAATGGGCAAAATCGAAATCACACTAAAAGAAGCCTATAGTTATTCAGATATGCTGATGGCAAATCTAAGTACGCATTCCGATGATGCCTTGCTAGAAACAGGCGGCATGATTTACCTCAATGCAACTGCCAATGGCAAGCCGTTGAAAGTAAAAGAAGGCGAATCGCTTGTGATTGCGTTGCCACGTAATGATTTTAAGGAAGATATGGAAGTCTTCACCGCAGAAATGGACGGTAATAATCAAGTACGGAATTGGCAAACTACTAACGAATCCTTCGGAAAAGACCTTAGTTCTGTTTTGAATATGAGAAGAAGACCAGGCGTTCCTGCTCAAGAAATTAAACCTTATATCATTGACGAATCCTCTAAGCCTGAAAAAGTAGCTGAACCTAAAATGCCTAGCGAGCCACGTGAGCCAAAGGTAGAGCAAAAGCGTTTTCATCCCGACTTTTGGCAGCGATTGCTTTGGAATGATGCAAAAATAGCCGCAGAAGAAAAACGACGCTACGAAAAAGCATACAGCGACTATGAACGTCGCCTAAGTTACTATCCAAAACGGGTGGAAAAATACGAAGAAAAGAAAGCCAAATATGCAAGCTATTTAGAGGACATAATGACATGGAAAATAGAGGAAGAGCAAGAACGCATTGCCTTTTATGAGCAACAAAGAGAACAATTTAAGGGTCAAAACGATCTTTATATCCAAGCCATCAAAAAATGGAAAGCAGAACGTGCAAAACGCATTGAGGAATTAGAAAACTTTGAAGAATTTGGTAATCAAGCCTTGAATGTAACAGCCGCTTATTTTGCTACGGTCACGAATTTTGGTTGGATAAATTGCGACCGTTTTCAGTCAATTCCTGCTGCACAAAAAATGCAGCTCGCGATCGCTGATAAAGACAAAGCGGACGAACGCATCTACGTACTATTCAAAAATACCAATTCGTTGATTCGCACGCATCGTGCCGAAATGCAATACATTACCGACATGATTCCAAAAGGAGCAGCAGTAACCATAGTTGGACTAAAATTCGATGGGCGGCAGCCAATGCTTGCCGAACTAGAAACCAATAGCACTCCCGATGTAGCATACGAATTGGATTATCAAGCGCATAGTATTAAGGAACTAAAAGCGCGACTTAGTAGGCTGAATTAGGATTAATTCTTCTTGGATTTTTCATTACATTCGGGCTAAATTAGAAAAACATGAATCAAATTACAGGGAAATCAATCATCATTACAGGAGCGAGTAGTGGAATTGGGGAAGCAAGTGCCATTTTATTGGCACAAAAAGGAGCAAAATTAACGCTTGCTGCCAGACGAGAAGATCGTTTAGTGGAACTAGTGAAAAAGATAACGGCAGCTGGGGGTGAAGCTATTTATGTCGTCACCGATGTAACTGACCGCCAGCAAGTAGAAGCAATGGTGGAGTCCGCAGTCACAGCATATGGTCAAGTAGATGTCTTAATCAATAATGCGGGATTGATGCCCTTGTCCTTTTTCAGCCAAACCAAAGTGGACGAATGGGATAGAATGATAGATGTAAATATAAAAGGTGTACTCTATGGTATCGCGGCGGTTCTTGGACTAATGCGAGCTAGAAAATCGGGACATATCATCAATATCGCGTCTATTGCAGGACATAGCGTTTTCGCTACGGGTGGTGTCTATTGCGCGACTAAGCATGCCGTGCGTGCCTTATCCGAGGGCTTGCGACAAGAAGAACAAAGCATACGAACGACCATTATTTCTCCAGGTATCGTAAAGACCGAACTTCCTAATACGATTAGTAATGAAAAACTAAGTCAAGGCGTGAAACATGCCTATAATGATGGTATTGAAAGCGAATCTATTGCAAAAGCTATTCTGTATGCTATCGAGCAACCTGAATCGGTAGATGTGAATGAAATCGTAGTTCGACCTGTGGTGCAGAAGAGTTGATTTTGAAAGAATACAAAAATAGTAACTTTTTCTAATATTTTTCTCAGGGAAAGGCAATTTTAATCTATTTTAAGCATTAGATAAATAGTAATTTTAAACCAATAAAAACTCAATGACAAAAAAGCACAAAACACTACTTTTTTCACTTCTTTTCTTTTTAAACCTATTTACTTCTTTGTATGCTCAAAAACAAAAAGAAGTAAATTGGGCTATTTCCACCAATGCAGTCATATCAGGAATCAATTATTATGCCCCCCATGAAGAGTTTTTAGACTATTATCATATCTCTCCTTTGGCAGGGTATAGTGCAATACTCGATATGAGTGTTTCTTTTAAAAAAAATACAAATTTCTCTTGGTATGCGAATATTGGATACTTAAAGAATGGCTTCAAGGGGCGGCACTATGTAAGAACCCTAGAGGACGAGGAGGACGCACCTATTCCTTATCAATATCGTCAGGAAGAATGGTCAAATATCAATTTTAATCATATTACTTTAGGTGGATTTTTGGGATTTAAACGCGGCAAAATCAATCTACAATTAGGCGGCAAAATCCTTTATTTAGCTCGTACAATGAAGCGTCAGCAAACTGTTTTTTTGGCCCACACTTCATCCGATCATATTTTTGAAGGATTCCAACGATTTCCCATACAAGGCTTCAGAAAATGGGATATAGGTCCACAAATGAATATAGAACTGCTGCTTTGGAAAGACCTTGTCCTAAATACCTCTTTTTATTATGGCTCGAATCAAACAACAGGGACTCCAAGCACACTTTATTTAGAGAAACAATATTATATTGAATTAGGATTAAAATATTATTTTTTAACATTTTAAAACCACTTTTATGAAATTCTTATCTTATCTTATCTTATCTTATTGCTCGGACTAGGCCTTATGCTAGTTTGTTGTCAAAAAGAGTATGAATTCCCTTCTGATAAAGAAAAAGATATAAGCACCTACGACTTAAATCAACTCAATCTCAATACAACTAATAGTGAATTGATGCGTCGCTTTTTAGTAGGAGAATTGCAAACATCAAAACTAGAAGTAAGAGATCCATCTATTCGTCAATCTTTACTCCCTAATAAAATGGGATCGAGCTTAGCCTTTAATGATGCTGAACATGTGATAGCATTCTTAGATGCTTTAGAAGTATTAAAAACAGAATGGGATTACTCGAATATAGATCAATACGATGGTACACCTAAAGAATTAGAGCATTTAGGAAACCCTGCTTTGAATGCCGTGGATAAGCTATTAGGGCATAATTCTATACGAACAGAATATGAAAAACTAGCTTATGAAAATATAGGTTTTAAAGATGAGTTGGGTCTCGAATATATTGATGACCCAGATTTAGCTGTGTTATTAGATGATACATACGGTCTAGTAGTAGGAAATAAATCCTATAAGTTTATACCTGGAAACAAGGTTATTATATCAACAAGAAATACCTCTAATCTAGTAAGTAGTTTATCCAATGATATTCATAATATGGATAGTAATACTTTTATATATAATTGGAAGTGGCATATTATTGTCACAGACCCTCCTTTTGACCCACCTCCATATGGGGAAGAAGAAGAAGAAAAGGTCTGCACTTTTGAATTAGTACCTGACCCAAGTTCTAATGAATCAGGTTTGGTCAGTTTTCGTCCACAAGCATTTGATTTTAGTCCTGTAACAGATACACCCCTAGGAACAGCAATCGCCTGCGAGGTTGTAGATTATACTATCAATTGGGGAGACGGAACTACAACAGGCC
>CALGLY010000332.1 GCA_937959095.1 uncultured Saprospiraceae bacterium | reverse complement strand
GGGTCTGTAATCTACAGATTTGCAGATGTTAAGAATGACTCAATTATAGTGGAATACATGGTCTTCATGAGTCAAGGAGTTTCTGGCTTTAAAGCCAAAGGAGACTTCACGATTGGTTTATCCAATGATTAAGATTTTGCTCAAAAGCACCTTATTTGTTACTAAAATAAAACATGCGACTAAAGCGACTAGAAATAAAAGGCTTCAAGAGTTTCGCCAATGAAACGGTGATTCATTTCAATGAGGATATTGTTGGGATTGTCGGGCCGAATGGTTCGGGCAAATCGAATGTAGTAGATGCCATTCGGTGGGTCTTGGGCGAACAGAAGAGTAAGGAATTGCGCTTGGATACCATGTCGAGTGTGATTTTTAATGGGACGAAGAAGAAGAAACAAAGCGGCTTGGCGCAGGTCTCGCTGACTTTTGAGAATACGAAAAATGTTCTTCCTACCGACTATAATTCGGTGACGGTGACGCGGATGCTTTACCGTTCGGGGGAGAGTGAATACCGCCTCAATAATGTGCCCTGCCGACTGAAAGACATCACCTCGCTCTTTTTGGATACGGGCATTGGCTCGAATTCTTACGCCATCATCGCGCTAGGGATGGTGGATGATATTTTGCAAGACAAAGACAATGCGCGGCGCAAGATGTTTGAGCAAGCCGCAGGGATTTCTAAGTATAAAATCCGAAAGCGCGAAACCCTCAATAAACTTAAAAATACGACTACAGACCTCGATCGTGTGGAGGATTTGCTCTTTGAAATAGATGGGCAAATGAAAACCCTAGAGCAGCAAGCGCGACGCACGCGACGCTTCTTTGAGTTGAAGGAAAAATATAAGGAACGGAGCATCAATTTGGCGATGTTGCGAGTGCAGGAGTTCAAGAGTTCGCATTCGGGTATCAAGGAACGCTTGGAGAAATCGGAGGATGAATATCGCGGCTTGGATGTTGGGAATCGGCAGTTGGAAGCAAAATTGGAGAGCGAAAAGAAAAACAACCTCGATAAAGAAAAAGCACTTTCTGACCATCAGCGTGAACTGAATCAGTTTACAGGACGGATTCGTGGTATGGAGAACGATAAGAAGATTTTGCAGCAAAAAGTTAGCTTTATTGAGGAAAATCGAGGGATGCTAGACCGGCAAATCGAGCAATCGAAGATACGGATAGAGCAGTTGGAGCGCGAAATTCAGAATTACCGCACCAACCTAAGCAGCGAAAAGCAAATAGAAGTCGAGCTAGAAACCCAATTGGATGCGATAGAGGAAGAATTGAATGCGATAAAAAGCAATCATGGCTCCATGAAGGAAGGACGCGATGCCGTACTGAAACAACAGCAAGCGATAGAGCAACAGATTTTTGAGTTGGAGAAGCAAAAAGCGATTAATAGCAACCAAATCACGAACCGCGAAAGCGAGGGCGTGCGACGTAGCGCAGAGATAAAGCAACGCACCGACCAAATCGGGACGGTGCAGCAGCAATTGGATTATATTAACAAAAAAGAAAGCGAACAAAACGAAATCTTAGCCAAACTAGAAGCCGCAGAAAGCGAACGCAAAAGCAAGCTCGAAAACCTTCGGGTACAGATAGAAGCACTGCGGGCCGAACAGCAAAAGATCAATAGAAGCTTGGATGCGAAGCGCAATGAATTTCAATTGACCAAGAGCATGATTGATAACTTTGAAGGCTTTTCGGAGTCGATAAAGTTTTTGAGTTCGGGGAAGAATTGGAAAACGCAAGCGCCGCTGCTTTCCGACCTGATTTATGTGCAAGAGGATTATCGCGTTGCCATAGAAAACTACCTCGATCCTGTGCTGAATTACTATGTAGTGCAGAATATGGTAGAGGCAAAAGCAGCAATTCAGTTGCTCACAAATGCCCAAAAAGGAAAGGCGAATTTCTTTATTCTCGATGCCTTCAAAAATTATACACTGCCAATTCAGGCGCAAGTCAATGCAAAATCGGCGATAGATTTGGTGCAGACCGATGCGGCTTATCACAACCTTTGCAGCTATCTGCTAGAGCGTGTGGTGGTAGTCGATGAAGATGCACAGGTAGAAGGTGTGGCAGGGGAAGATGTGGTGGTCTTAGCGAAAAGTGGACGCTATATTCGGAAGCAATACAGCCTTTCGGGTGGTTCTATTGGCTTATTTGAAGGAAAGAAAATTGGACGCAAGAAGAATATTGAAATCCTCGGTACGGAGATAAAACGCTTGGAGCGCGAAGCGGATAAAGCCATGTCGAAGTACTATTCTGCGAAGGAGGAATTGGATAAGTTGACCGCTATAAAAGGCGAAAAAGAGATTCAAAACCTTAATCGAGAATTGAGTAAATTGCTGCAACAAAAAGCCTCTTTAAACGCCCGACTCGAAAACTTTGAGGGTTTTGTGAGCGATGTGCAAGCTAAAATTTCTGATTCACAAAATATCATTTTAAACTTAGCTAGTACAAATACACAGATAGATAAAGACCTCGCTGCGGAACAAGCAAAAATCAATAAAATCCGCACCGAAATACAGCAAGCGGATAGCACTTTTCAGGCAGCTTCGGAGAAATTGAGCTTGGCGAGTGCGCGTTTCAATGAGCAAAATATCAGCTACATACGGCAGCAAAATAAGGTGAGTAATTTCCAGCAAGAACTCTCTTTTCGGGAGAAGCAATTGCAAGAAACGCAAACCAATCTGCATGATGCCAATCGCAAACGCACCAACGCAGAAGACGAACTTGGTTTGCTCCGCGAAGAAGTCGAGGATTTAGCGAATAGCCTTTTGCGCTCCTACGACGAGCGAAAAGACAAGGCAAGTAAGCTCACCGAAGCGGAACAATCCTACTTCCAAGCACGGGAGGGAATCAATGTTTTGGAAACGCAAGTTCGGAATAAAGGGAAGGCGCAACAAGATCTACAAATCCTTATCAATCAGTTGCGTGATAAGTTTAATGATGTCAAATATCAGATTAGTTCTATTGCACAGCGTTTGCGGATTGAGTTTGAAATTGACATTAATCAAGTCATCAATGAGCGCGAAATGCCGACCGATTTGTCGTTGGCAGAATTAGAACTAAAGGTCGAAAAGACCAAGAAACGCTTGGATAATTATGGCGAAATCAACCCGATGGCCGTGCAAGCCTACGATGCGATGAAAGAACGCCACGAAAACATCACGCAGCAACGCGACGACATCAATAAGGCAAAGGATGACCTGATGGAAACCATCAAAGAAATAGAAGAAACGGCTACCGCACAGTTCCTAGAAGCCTTCGAGCAGACACGAATTTACTTCATTGAGGCGTTTCGTTCACTCTTCACGGAGGATGATACCTGTGATTTGATTTTATTGAGTCCAGAAGATCCACTGAATTCAAAAATTGAAATTGTAGCGAAGCCAAAGGGCAAGCGTCCGCAGACAATTAGCCAACTTTCGGGGGGCGAAAAAACGCTGACGGCTACTGCCCTACTCTTCTCGCTCTACTTGCTGAAACCTGCGCCTTTCTGTATCTTCGATGAAGTAGATGCCCCACTCGATGATGCGAATATTGAGAAGTTTAACAACATCATCAAACGCTTCTCGAAGGATTCGCAATTCATCATCGTGACGCACAACAAAATGACGATGGCGGCAGTAGATGTGATTTATGGGGTCTATATGCAAGAACAAGGCGTTTCGGGCGTAAGTCCTGTTGATTTTAGAAGTTTGCAGCATCAGAGCGTGTTGGAGGCGGTGCAGGAGGGGGCTGGGGTGAATTAGGATTTTGCTTACTAATCTAATTTTATTTAACTTTGAAGAATGCGAATATCGCTTTTGTTAATTTCAAATCATGAAAATAGAAAGTCTAGAACTTAAAAATATAGGTGTTTTTGATGACGAAAAAATTGTATTCCCAATTTCTTCATCAGATGATAAAGCCGATATTCATATTTTTACAGGGATTAATGGAAGTGGTAAGTCCACTCTGCTATTTGCGTTGGCTAGTGCATTTGATTATTTTGAAAAGGGACATAAGAACCATGTAAGTAACTTCTTTTATAAGCGATTTCGTTTTTTTGAAAATACAGACTACAAGAAACCAGGGGCTATATTGATATCAGAGTTTGGTAAACCTACAAATCAAAATTATAGGAGTGAAGTAACTATTGGAATAAAAGATGAAGCTTTTGTGAAAATTTATGGTTGTCCTGGCTGCAAAGGCATACATTCAGCTACAAATAATCCAAATATTGATAATTACAGCGGCAATATTAAATCTTCACCAAATAGTCAATTTGAATTTGAATTTGTCGCTTTTGCTTATTCTGGCTACCGTTACGTAAGTTCGGAGGAAGTCAATACAATATCAGCATTTAAAGGCAATCCGTTAGCGCAATCATTAGAGTTTATTAAGAATAGAGCTGAACCAAACCAAAACTATTCAATCAATCAGTGGATTTTA
>CALGLY010000331.1 GCA_937959095.1 uncultured Saprospiraceae bacterium | reverse complement strand
GAAGGATTTGCAACATAATAATTTATTCGATGATGTCCTTATTATGGCATTCTCAGAATTTGGGCGGCGCGTACAGCAAAATGCCTCGAATGGTACAGATCATGGAACGGCAAATAATGTCTTTCTAATTGGAAATCAATTGAAGACGCAAGGCTTTTATAATGCTGCACCAAATCTCCTTGATTTAGACAAAGGCGATTTAAAATATGAGATTGATTTCCGTTCTATCTATAGTTCGCTTTTGGATAATTGGTTGGAAGCGGATGCAAGTCGTATTCTAAATGGACAATTTAAGGCGTTGAATTTAGTTTAATTTGAACACGAAAACCTCTGTGTCTTTGTGCCTCCGTGTTCAAAATAAAAAAGCGCAAGCACTAAAAGAAGAGTGCTTGCGCTAGTATTAATATTTTGTCTATTAATGTAAATTTCCTACATACCTAAGTAGGTCTTTAACAATTTACTTCTGTTTGCAGATCGTAACTTGTTGATTGCTTTATCTTTAATTTGGCGCACACGCTCTCGCGTAAGTCCAAATTTTTCGCCTATATCTTCCAATGACATAGGGTGTTCTACGCCTATGCCAAAGTACAACTTAATCACATCGCACTGTCGTTCGGTAAGCGTGCTTAAAGAACGCTCGATTTCGCGACGTAAGGATTGATTATGCTCTAATTCTTGGTCTGTTTTTGGTGTCAAGCCATTTTCCAATACATCTAATAGCGAGTTGTCTTCTCCTTCCACGAATGGTGCATCCATAGATACATGTCGTGCTGCTACACCAAGCGTTGTTTCTACTTCTTCTGTTGGGATTTGTAGCAATTCTGCTAATTCATCCGCCGAAGGTTCGCGCTCGTATTCTTGCTCTAGTTCTGAAAATGCTTTGTTGATTTTGTTCAACGACCCTACTTTGTTCAAAGGCAAGCGTACGATACGTGATTGCTCTGCCAATGCTTGCAAAATAGACTGTCGAATCCACCATACTGCATAAGAAATAAACTTAAAACCACGAGTTTCATCGAAGCGTTGCGCTGCTTTTATCAAACCGAGGTTTCCTTCATTGATTAAATCACTCAATGAAAGTCCTTGATTTTGATACTGCTTTGCTACAGAAACTACGAAACGCAGGTTTGCTTTCGTTAATTTTTCCAATGCAATTTGGTCGCCTTGTTTGATTCGTTTGGCTAATTCTACTTCCTCCTCTGGAGTTAAGAGATCAACTTTTCCTATTTCCTGTAAGTATTTTTCGAGTGATTGACTTTCTCTATTTGTTATAGATTTAGTAATCTTAAGCTGTCTCATGCAGTTTATATCTTTTTAGTCCTTGTATTTAATTAAAGTAGCTAATGCTTTTTTCTCAAAAGAAATAACTAATCAAATAAACTCTATGAGTGTCCATAAAGTTGCATTTGTCACTATTATAAAGGCAAATTACAAATAAAACAAGGATTGACAATAGCAAAATAGCCCGAATGCAAAATTAATGTAAATTCAAGCTTAAGTCAAGTTAAAGCAGAAGAGACTTTCAAACTACTTAAGTTTTAAAAGTCTCTTCTATGAAATCACATATTTGCAATGATTTCATCGCCAAATTCCGAACACTTCAAGAGCGTAGCTCCTGTCATTAGTCGCTCGAAATCGTATGTTACACGTTTCTTATCGATACCACCTTCGATACCTTTCACGATAAGGTCTGCTGCTTCTGTCCAACCCATGTAGCGGAACATCATTTCCCCTGAAAGTATTACTGAACTTGGATTTACTTTATCCAGTCCTGTATACTTAGGTGCAGTACCATGTGTCGCTTCGAAGATTGCGAGACCTGTTTCGTAGTTGATATTTGCACCAGGTGCAATACCAATTCCACCGACTTGTGCAGCAAGTGCATCTGAAACATAGTCACCATTGAGGTTCAAAGTTGCAATTACAGAATACTCTGCTGGACGTAGCAAAATCTGCTGCAAGAACGCATCCGCAATTACATCTTTCACGAGTAGTGCGCCGCCGTCAATTGCTTTCTTTTGCGCTTCATTGGCTGCTGCTTTGCCTTTGTCTGCTGCAATACGGTCATATTGCGCCCAAGTGAATACCTTATCGCCAAATTCACGTTCTGCCAATTCGTAGCCCCAAGACTTGAATTGTCCTTCTGTGAACTTCATGATGTTTCCTTTATGCACCAAAGTCAAATTTGGCTTTCCTTCTGCAAGGGCATAGCTGATAGCAGAACGCACTAAACGCTCCGTACCTTCCTTAGAAACAGGCTTCACACCTAAAGAAACTGTATCAGGGAAGCGAATTTGGGTTACGCCCATTTCCTCCATCAAAAATTTCTTTAACTTCTCTAATTCCTTCGTACCGTGCATATACTCGATACCTGCGTAAATATCTTCTGTATTTTCACGGAAAATAACCATATCCACTTTACCTGGATCTTTTACAGGCGAAGGAACGCCTTGAAACCAACGTACAGGACGAATACATGCAAATAAGTCTAATTTTTGACGAAGAGCTACATTCAATGAGCGAATTCCACCACCAACAGGTGTAGTTAGTGGGCCTTTGATAGCTACTAAATATTCTTGTATCGCATCAAGTGTTTCTTGTGGCAACCATTCTCCTGTTTGGTCGAAGGCTTTTTGTCCAGTTAAGACTTCTTTCCACTCTATTTTTCGTTCTCCACCATAGGCTTTTTCTACTGCTGCATCAAATACACGTACTGCTGCTGCCCAAATGTCTGGTCCAATACCATCACCTTCAATAAATGGAATAATCGGATTGTGTGGGATAGTTAATACACCATCCTTGATGGTTATTTTTTGTCCGCTCATCTTTTCTTTCTAATTTTTATATTTAGTAGTATTTCCTATTAAAATGTTTATGATGGAGTTAAGTTTTTGATTTTCAGGTTTTTAATAAAAAAAAGTGTATCTTTTTTTTTATCTCAAAAATAGACGCTTATTTTTAGCCGCACAAAAGTATAAAAAACTTAGCAATTGCTTGTTTTTTAAATAGGTAGTATTGAATAATTGATGTTTTTGAGCTGACTATTATTGTGCTAGACAATTCATAAAAATCACTGAATAGCTATATTATGGAGTTATTTTTTGAAGAAGTATAGTGCGAAAAGCGTCTTCTCAAAAGTATTAATTATTCAATACTACCTATTTATCGTGCTTGAAACATCAAAATTGATAGATTCTTTTTAATTTAAAAACCTATGAAGTTCAACATACTACTCATTCTGACGTTTTTATTGTTTGGATGTAACACCGGAAAAAACACACAAACTAGTGAGCAAACGGCTTGCAATACAATAGGTATAGTAAAAGATTTTTCAAAATTGGACGGCTGTAAGCTACTGATAGAAACTGAAAAAGGAATACTCCTGAAAGCAAATGAATTGCCACAAGGAAGCTTCCTAACAGCAGGTGCTAAAATTCGTTTTGACTACGAAAAGATGCCCGAAGCGATGTCTATCTGTATGCGGGAGAAAATGATTATTCGGATAACTTGCTTAGAAGCTATGGCTGATTAACACTGAAAAAACAATTTATGCAATTTGAAATAGCGACACAAGTAGAGCAGGATTATAAGCAGGTATGGGCGCGCTTTGATGAGAATTTATTCATGGAATTAAAACCACCTGTGATTCCATTTCAGTTACTGCGCTTCGATGGAAGTAATGTAGGCGACGAAGTTCATATCTCGATTGCAGGGATGGCCTGGCATGCTAAAGTAGTAGCACAGGAGGAGAGTGATTCGGAGATTTACTTTATAGATGAAGGCGCGAAATTACCATTTCCTTTAAAACAATGGCAACATAAACATCGGATGCTTCGCAATGAAGATGGCACTTGCACGATTATTGATGAGATTGAGTATTTTACTTCCAATCGCCTCCTGGATAAACTTATTTATCCATTTCTATATCAACAATTTGCTGTGCGACAGCCGGTTTATAGGCGTTATTTTGCGAAAACTTGAGGCACTTATAAGCCGAAGGTTTCCTAAACCTTCGGCTTATAAATCTACTTTATCTTACTATAAATTTCTTCGTCAATTGCTTACCATCTACTAGCAGATTAGCTACATAAATTCCAGCTTCACCATTGAATTGGAATTGGTGTTTGCCATTTGCTAGTTTACCAGAGAATGCCGTTTCTACCAAGCTACCATTAATGCTATCTACATTCAGTACTGCATTATTTAATAGTGCTTTAGCATC